>CAISJH010000566.1 GCA_903885585.1 uncultured beta proteobacterium | reverse complement strand
CGGGTTGCTCGGGGTCGAAGTAGTCGTTGTGCGGCTTGTACTGGGCGCCCGGGCGGTAGCGCAGGATCTGCAGGCCTTCGCCACGGTCCAGCGGCCAGTTGAGCAAGGTGGCAATGCGGCGCTCGATGCGGTCGATCAGCGGCGTTTCGCCACGCTCGAAAAACATGCCGTCGCTGGTGCGCGCGGCATGCACCTCGCTGCCGCCCGTGGCGGTGTCCACGGTCTCTGAGCGCATCAGGCGCGGGCTGGCCTGTGCCATCAGGCCGTCGCACTCCTCGGCCGTGAGCAGGTCGGCGAAGATCACCACGCGGGGCAGGCGCAGAGACATCACCACCTTGACGGCGTGCCCATCCACCACCAGCACGTTGGCGCCTTCATCGATGTAAGGCTCCGGCACGGCCGAGCCGCCCGGCACCGGCTCGCGCAGGCTGGCCAGGTGGCCCCGCAGCGTCTGCTCCATGGCGTCCAGGGCCACGTCTTCGTGCCAGCCGCTGGCCACCATGGCCTTGACCACATCTTCGGGCAGGCAGCCGGCTTCGGCCTGGGCAATGATCCAGCGCCTCAGCTCAGGCGTGACCTGCTGGACGGGGGTGGCGGTGGTGCTGGTCGTCTCGGTGCTGGTGGACATGTCGACTCCTGGAGCAGAAGCTGTCGATGCGTGGATCAATCCGCCAACCGGCGGCGGAAAACCAGGCGGCTGTCGGTGCTGGCACCTGGGTCCAGCGCGTAGCCCTCGGCGTTGAAATCGCGCAGCGCCTTGGGGGTGCGCACCTTGTGCTCGATGGCCCAGCGGGCCATCAGGCCCCGTGCGCGCTTGGCGAAGAAGCTGATGGTCTTGTACTGCCCGCCCTTCCAGTCCTCGAACTGGCAGTCCACCACGCGGGCCTGCAGCGCCGGGCGCAAGGCCACACGGGCGTACTCCTGCGAGGCGAGATTCACGACGATGGGGCTCTTGTCCTGGGACAGACGATCGTTCAGATGCTGGGCGACGGTGTCGCCCCAGAAAGCGTAGAGGTCCTTGCCGCGGGGGTTGGCCAGCGCCGTGCCCATCTCCAGGCGGTAGGGCTGCAAACGGTCCAGCGGGCGCAGCGCGCCGTACAGGCCGGACAGGATGACCAGGTGCTCCTGCGCCCAGGTCAGATCAGCGGTAGACAGCGTGTTGGCGTCCAGACCTTCGTACACATCGCCGTTGAAGGCCAGTACCGCCGGCTTGCTGTTGTCCGGCGTCGCCTCGGGCTGCCAGGCGGCGTAGCGGCCCACGTTCAAGGTGGCCAGCGCGTCAGACAGCTCCATCAACGCGGCCACCTGTGCGGGTGTCTGGTGGCGCAGCTCGCCGATGAGCTCGGCCGCCTGTTGGACGAACAGCGGATGCGTGGCCTTCTTGGCGACAGCCGCGCGCACCGGGGTGTCGTAGTCCAGGGTCTTGGCAGGGGACAGCAGAAAAAGCATGGGGCGAACGGGTGATGAGGGAGAGGTGGTGCAGGGGCGTTGTACGGTGCGATTCAAGCTGATGAAAGCCCCAGAGCCACGACCAGAAAGCGCCGTTTCTGGAGCACGGTGTCGGGACGCAGACTGATTGTGGCGCGATGCCAAAGACGTGTGGTGAGGTGTGTGGTGTCCAGGTGTGACGCCCAAGGGGCCGGCAGACGGGGTCTCACCTGAAGTCCCGGCTGCGCGTGGCCAGCCCGGCCAGCAGGGCAGAGTGGTCCTCCAGGCGACGGGCCACCAGGTGGCGCACCTCGCCCTCGCACTGCCACACGCCGTAGACCGTGAGCAGGCGGCTGGCCAGCAGGGGCTTGCGCTGGGCCTGCGCCACCGCCGGCCAGACGATGACGTTGACGTGGCCGGTCTCGTCTTCCAGCGTGACGAAGACCACGCCCTTGGCGGTCTCGGGCCGCTGGCGGTGCGTGACGAGGCCGCTGGCGCGCGCCAGCCGGCCGTGGGGATAGTCACGCAGCACCGATGCCGGCTGCACCTTGAAGCCGCTGAGCGTGGGTCGCAGCAACCCCACCGGATGGGCCTTGAGCGACAGGCCGGTGGACTGGTAGTCGGCCAGCGTGTCGTGCCGCAGGTCGGGCGCGTCCAGCACGGCCTGTGCCTCGTGCGTACGGGTGCGGCGCAGCAGCGCGGTCGCGCGGGTATCGACCCCCGCCACGGCCCAGGCGGCCTGGTGGCGGTGGCCGGTCAGGCCCGCCAGCGCGTCGCCCTGGGCCAGCAACTGCAGCTCCCGCGCGTCCAGGCCCGCGCGCCGCGCCAGGTCTTCGGGGCTGTCGAAAGGCTGGAAGCCGGGCTCGCCAGGCCGTCCACCCCGCGCCTGCTCGATGCGCCGGGCCGCGGCCTCGGGCAGCCCCAGCAGACGGCTCAGGCCCAGGCGCACGGGTTGCAGGATGGGCGGGGCCTTCCAGCCCTCATCGCCCTTCTCAGCACCGCCCTGCAGTTTTCTTTCCGCTCCGTCCTCAGCAGCCTTCTCCACGCCCTGCCCATGCCCTCCCCCAGAACCTGGCTCCAAGCCCGTTTCCCAAGCGCTCCTGTGCACATCCACCGGCCTGACTTCCACACCATGCGCCTGTGCATCGCGCACCAGTTGCGCGGGGGCATAGAAACCCATGGGCTGGCTGTTGAGCAGGGCGGCCAGGAAGGCGTCGGGATGGTGACACTTGATCCAGGCGCTGGCGTAGACCAGCAGCGCGAAGCTGGCGGCGTGGCTTTCCGGAAAGCCGTACTCGCCAAAGCCTTCGATCTGCCGGAAGATGGCCTCGGCATAGTCCTGCGAGTAGCCTTTGGCCACCATGCGGCCCACCAGGCGCTCGTGGAAGGGCCCGAGCCCGCCCTTGCGTTTCCAGGCGGCCATGGCGCGGCGCAGCTGGTCGGCCTCGCCGGGCGTGAAGTCGGCCGCCAGGATGGCCAGCTGCATCACCTGCTCCTGGAAGATCGGCACGCCCAGGGTGCGCTCCAGTGCCGGACGGATTTCATCGCGCGGGTATTCGACCGGCTCCAGACCCTGACGTCGGCGCAGATAGGGATGCACCATGCCGCCCTGGATGGGGCCGGG
>CAISJH010000565.1 GCA_903885585.1 uncultured beta proteobacterium | reverse complement strand
TGGTCAGCGTGCCCTTGGGCACCTGCAGGTCGATGCCCTTGACCACCAGGGGGGCGCTGGCGTCGCCGTAGCGCTTGGTGACCTGACGGAATTCGATGCCGATGGAACTCATGGCGAGGCTTTCGTGAGGCCGTAGGGTGCGGAAGTCATGCGAGGTGGCGCCTTCGTACGGAAACTGCTTGCGGCAAGTTCATGCAGCAAGAACGGGCATGGGAGAAGCGCTCATCGGCATCGCAGCAACGCTTCAGTCAGTGCGCCGCCACCGCGCGCCGCCCCAGCTGGCGTTCACCCACCAGGAATTGGATCAACGCCGTGGCCAGCGACATCAGCACGATCAGCACGGTGCAGTACGCCAGCGCCACGCCGTAGTCACCATTGCCCACGCGGCCGATGATGTAGGTGGTGGCCAGTTCGTTCTCGGCCGTGACGAGGAAGATCACCGCCGACACCGTGGTCATGCTGCGCACGAAGCTGTAGACCAGCGCCGCCACCAGCGCGGGCTTGAGCAGCGGCAGCACCACGCGGCGCAGCGTGGTGGCGGTGCCCGCACGCAGCATGGTGCTGGCTTCGTCCAGCGACTTGTCCAGCTGCTTGAAGCTGGCGGTGCCCGCCCGCACGCCCACCGGCAGGTTGCGGAAGATGAAGCACAGCACGATGATGAGACCGGTGCCCGTGAGCTCGAAGGGCGGCACGTTGAAGGCGAGGATGTAGCTCACGCCCAGCACCGTGCCCGGGATGGCAAAGGCCAGCAAGGCCGAGAATTCGAAGGCGCGCTGCCCGGCGAACTGCGTGCGCGCCAGCAGCCAGCTGATCAAGAGCCCCAGGCCCGCACACAGCGGCGCCGCGATGGCCGCCAGCTTGACGGTGGTGAACAGCGAGTTCCACGCCGTGCCCGCCCAGACCAGGCCGTGCACCCCCCATTGCAGATCAAAGGCCGTGCGGAAGTGCGCCAGCGTGGGCGTGTAGTCCCGCCCCCAGGTCTGCACAAAACCGCCGATGAAGGCGAAAACGTAGACCACCACGGTGAACAGCAGCCAGGGCCCGGCTGTGGACAAGCACAGCCGGCGCACGCCGTCAGGCAGCGCCATGGCCACCCCCGCATCGCCCTTGCCCGACACCGTGGTGTAGTTGGCCCGCCCCAGCACCCTCTGCTGGATGAAGAAGACTGCCAGCGCAAAACCCGTCAGCACCAAGGCCAGCGAGGCGGCGCGACCCTGGTCGTACTGCGCGCCCACGATGGCAAAGAAGATGTCGGTGGACAGCACCGAATACTGCCCGCCCACGATGATGGGGTTGCCGAAGTCGGCAATGCTCTCGATGAAGCCCACCAGGAAGGCATTGGCCAGGCCCGGCTTGAGCAGCGGCAGCGTCACCGTCATGAAGGTGCGGGTACGCGAGGCGCGCAGCGTCTGCGCGGCCTCCTCGAGGCTGGGCGAGATGCCCTGCACCACGCCACGCATGATCATGAAGGCAATGGGTGTGAAGGCGAACATCTGCGCCAGCCACACGCCAAACAGCCCGTAGAACCAGCGCGTGGGTGGGATGCCGAAAGCCCACTCCAGGAACTGATTCACCAGACCCGCACGGCCGAAGAGCAGGATCAGCCCCAGGCCGACCACGAAGGGCGGCGTGATGATGGGCAGCAGGGCCAGCACGTTCATCGGCTTGCGCAGACGTGCGCTGCCCCGCTCCGCGTACAGCGCAATGAGCGTGCCCATGACGGTGGTGCCAGCGGCCGTGAGCAGCGCCAGGAAGAGCGTGTTCCAGGCCACACCGCAGCGCACTCCACCCGCCAGGCAGGACAGGCCCCAGACCCGTTCATGCGCGAGGCGCTCCACCATCGCGGCGATCGACCAGGCTCCGGCCTCGTCGACAAAAGCCCCCAGCAGGCTGCGCGCCACAGGCAGCGCCACGAACAGCAGCAGCAGGCCCGAGCACAGCACCACCGCACCGGCGACGAACAGGTCGCCCCGAAAGCGCCCCAGCCGCGCCAGCCCGGCGCCCAGCAGCATCAGCAGGCTGAGCAGCACCACCGCCCCGCCCAGCCCCAGGCCGATCTGGCCGCGCGGCAACTCGCCAAACCACGTGTTCAGCAGGTCGAAGCTCCAGCCCCGCAGTCCGATCGCGAAGCCACCACCGAGCACCGCCAGCAGGCCCACAGCCGACGCCGCCACCAGCACCCGGCCCTGCGCACGCCCGGCCGGCATGAAGCCAGCGGCCAGCGCGAGCATCAGCGCGCCGATGGCCGCTCCCAACCAGGTGCGACCATGCTGCGCCGCCTGCACCAACGCAGAAGCCGTAGATTCGCCGCCCCACACGCCGCGCAGCGCAGCCGCCAGCCGCAGGTCCTGCGCAAAGTACCAGGGCAGCAGCACGCAGGCCAGCAGGCCCAGCACCGCCCAGGCCCGTATGGCACGCTGCGCAGAGAGACCGCTGCGATTCACTTCGACGCCTGGGAGACTTCCCGATCCCAGCGACCGATCAGGCGCGTGCGCTCCTCCTTGGAGCCGAACTTCTTCAGGTCGTAGTTCACGAACTTCATTTCGGCCACGGGCGGCATCAGCGGGT
>CAISJH010000564.1 GCA_903885585.1 uncultured beta proteobacterium | reverse complement strand
GGCCACCGGGGCACCAGAGTCCAGGACATCCATCGTCACCGTGAGGTGACCGAAGACATCCCACGAGCCCTTCTGGGCGATCACCTGCCCTTGGGGCGTTGACAACCGTGCGGCGCGCCCAGGCTGGCGATCGGTCGTGCGCGCAAGCATCTCCTCCAGCAGGTTGCGTTGCAACGTCCAGGCCATGGGGCTGCGCGTGGCCATCTGGGACAAGGCCTCAGACAGCAGATCGCCCTCGGCTGCCAGGGCCGCGCTCACGCTGGCCGTTTCCTGAAACCAGCGGGTGACCGGCAGTGACAGCGCCACCAGCAGCGACAGAATCAGCGAACTCAGGCGCAAGCGCCACAGGGCGCTGCGGGCATCTGGGTCGATGTCGCCCGAGGTCATGGACGGAAGTCGCGCCGCGGCAGGTGGCCGTGGGCGGCCAGCACCGCTTGACCAGCATCCGACAGCAGGAAGTCAACGAAACGTTGGGCCCGAACATCGGCATTTGCACGGACGATCAGGTACAGCGGCTTGAAGTGCGGATACTGGCCAGAAGCCAGCGCTGCGGCGGTGGGCACTCGCCCGTCAATGGCCAGCGCCACGAAGGGACGCCGCTCCGACTCGATCTGGGCCAGGGTGCTGGCCGCGAAGGCGCCCGGCACCTTCTCCACCAGTTCTGCCGCCTCGGCGTCGGTGGCCGCGCGCAGCATGCCCTTGCGGGCCTGCGCAGCTTCATGCGGCGGGCCGGCCGCCGGCACCAGGGCGGCCACCAGCCTGGAATCGATCTCCTCGGGCAGGCGCAACACGGGGCGGGCCCGCTGGCCACTGGGATAGACCGCAGCGCCTTCGGCATACAGCGCTGCGAACTGCGCACCCGTCAAGGCCTGCAGGCCGAGGTTGCGGTGCACCGCCATCACGAAGGGTGTGCGGGCGTACTCCTGCACCTTGAAGCCGGCGCGCGCGGATTCAGCCGCATTGGGCAGGCGGTTGGTGACGGCGATGTCAAGCCGACCTTCGATGAGCGCCGCAATGCCGCCAGCCGAGCCGAAGGCCGGCAGCACTTCCACGGCCGGTGCGCCCGGCTGGCGCGCGAGGGCCTCGGCCACCAGGCGCATGCCACCCACGCCACTGCCGGTGCCCCCCACGCGCACGCCCTCGGCCGCCCAGACCGTGGACGCCGACCACGAGGCGACAAACACAGCGCATGCGGCGCCAAAGCGTCTCAGCAGAGATCGCCTGGGAAACCTGGCATCCAGCTCTTGAACTTGCATCTTCGACCCCCTGTATTTACCGGGCGACCGGATGACCCGCCGCTGCTGAGACCACTCTAAGAGAAATCTGCCCGAGGGAGACCCGGACAAACCCAAGCTCAAAGCGGGGTCAAACGTCCACCTCGACGCTGTCGCCGTGCAACTCCATCAGCTCACGCCGCGCCGCGGCCTCGCCCTTGCCCATCAGGCGGGTCAGGCTCTGCGTCACGGCCAGCGGGCCGGCCGCACCAAACCCCACCTGCAGCAGACGGCGTGTCTCGGGGTTGAGGGTGGTCTCCCAGAGCTGCTCGGCGCTCATCTCGCCCAGACCCTTGAAGCGGCTGATGGACCACGAGCCCTCGCGGGCGCCTTCCTTTCGCAGCTTGTCCAGCGTGGCGTGCAGTTCACCCTCATCCAGCGCGTAGATCTTGGCCGGCGGCTTGCGCCCACGCGCTGGCGCATCCACGCGGAACAGCGGCGGCTTGGCCACGTACACGTGGCCGCGCTCGATCAACTTGGGAAAGTGGCGGAAGAAAAGCGTGAGCAGCAGCACCTGGATGTGCGAGCCGTCGACGTCGGCATCAGACATGACGATGATGCGCCCGTAGCGCAAGCCGGAAACATCCACCGTATCAATCTGCTCGATG
>CAISJH010000563.1 GCA_903885585.1 uncultured beta proteobacterium | reverse complement strand
CTCACGCATCGTCTTGTAGGCCATGTGGTGCAAGGCCACGCGGTTCCAGACACGGGTCTGCTGCACCAGCGGCGACAACGCATTGCACACCTCGGCGAAGGCCCCCTGCAGCGCCACCAGGCGGGCATGCTGGTCCGGCGATGGCTTCAGTGGAACGCGAAGCACAGAATTCATATAGGAACTCTAGCACGATTCCTATATGAAATTCTTACCCTCAGCAATGCCGGGGCGCCACCAGATCGGACGCTCCCCGCATCGATAGACCCTGGCTTGTGGTCGAGACTACATTCGTTTGAGAATCGACCGCGGCCTCATTGCACTGCGCACTGGCTACGCACCCATTCGAGTGCGGCCTGTAGGTCCCGCGACCTGAGGACTGACTCCATGCCCACCACCACCACCTTCACGTCCAACGGCACCCCCGTGATGACTGGCTCAAGCGGCAATGACCTGTTGCTGGGTGACGCGCAGTCAGAGATCTTCGACGGTCTGGGCGGCAACGACACGATCCAATCAGGCGGCGGGGACGACACGCTGTACGGTGGCGCCGGCGTCAACAGCCTGATCGCCGGGCCCGGAGACGACCTCCTCTTCGTCCAGGGCAGCGCCGACACCGTGGACGGCGGCACCGGCAACGACACGGTGGTGTTCGATTTCTCGTCCACCACGACGGGGGTGACTTTCGTGGCGTCCCTGGCGTCCACCACTCAGCTTGACGGCTTGGGTCGCACCCACCGAGTGTTCAACATCGAATCCCTGAGCTTGGTGGGTGGCGCCGGCGCAGACCGCCTGATGGGCGATACGGGCAACGACACCCTGGCCGGGGGCAGCGGCAACGACACGTTGTCAGGCAGCGGCGGGCAAGACACCTACCTTTTCGACGCAGCAAGCTCACCCGGCATCGACCTCATCACCGACTTTGGGGCCCAGACGGGCCGCCTGGTCATTGCTGGCGTGACCATCAGCGGCATCAGTCGCACCGCTGCGGCGGACTCGCTTTCGCAAGGCGCGGCACTGCTGGTGCAGGTGTCAGCACAGGAAGCCCGTCTGCTCATCGGGACGGACGCGGCCCCAGGCGTTGACATGACCATCCGCCTGCAAGGCGTGAGCGTCAATTCGGGCGCCTTCCTCATCAGCCGCGACACCATGGGCGGCACCATCATCGACTTCGTTCCCGCGGTAATCAAGACGGGCACCCAGGGCAACGACCGCCTGGAGGGGGGGGCTGCCGACGATTCACTCGATAGCGCTGGCGGCGATGACGTCTTGATCGGCAATGACGGCAATGACACGCTCGTGGGTGGGGACGGCCGCGACGTGCTGCTGGGTGGATCAGGTCTGGACAGCCTGTCCGGCGGCGAAGGCAACGACACCCTGCGCGGTGGGCCCGGATCTGACACGTTGGCGGGCGGCGCAGGCCAGAACCTGGCCGACTATTCGGCCGACGGGGGCGCAGCCGGCATCTCGGCCGGCCTCGTCTTCGGCACCGTGACTGACAGCAACGGTGACCGCGACCGGCTTACTGACATCCAAGATCTCATCGGTTCGCCACTGGCCGACCGCATCGCGGGGGATGAGAGCGCCAACGTGCTGGTTGCAGGCGCCGGAGATGACGTCGTCGACGGGCGAGGCGGAAGTGATCGCCTAGACGGCGGCACAGGCAATGACTCACTGGACGCCAGCTCGGGCGACGATGTGCTGACGGGGGGCTATGGAGAAGACAGTTTGCAGGGAGGATCTGGGAACGACCGCTTTCTGGCAGGACTGGACGACTCGGGCAATGATGTTCTGGACGGCGGTGACGGCAGCGACGTGGTGGTCTACAGCTACGCCGGCACATCGGTGCCGGTGGTCTTCACGGCTACCCTGTCCACGGGCCGACAGACCGACCCGCTGGGGGGAACGGACACCCTGCTGGGCATCGAGCGAATCGACATCGTGGGCGGGTCAGGTGCAGACCGACTCACGGGCGACGCCAACCCAAACCTGTTGTCGGGAGGCCCGGGCTCTGACACGTTGATCGGCTTGGACGGAGATGACCGCCTGGAAGGGGGGACGGGCGACGACAGTCTGGCTGCTGGGGCCGGGGCCGACATCCTGGTCGGGGGGTCCGGCAACGACACCCTCGATGGCGGCGCCAGCGGCGACGGAGACACCCTGGACTATGGCCCTGTAGACCCCGACGACCAGCCCGCGATCCCGAGACGCGGTGTCGACGTCGACCTGTCGCGTGGCATCGCCACAGACAACTGGGGAAATCAGGACACTCTGCGCAACCTGTTGAATGTGTCGGGTTCCAACCTGTCCGACAGCATCATCGGCACCGACGGCTTCAATGTGCTGCGCGGCGCCGAGGGCAACGACACCTTGGTTGGCGTGGGCGCCGCGGGCGACCAGCTCGAGGGCGGGCCCGGCGACGACAGCCTGCAAGGCGGCAGCGGGCGCGACCTGGTCACGGGCGGTTCCGGGCGTGACACGATGGACGGTGGGGCGGGCCAGGACTACCTGGACTACAGCACACCAGACCCAGCAGATCGCCCGGAGGCGGCCCGCCGGGGCATCGTCGTTGATCTGGGTGCGGGGACGGCCACCGACAACTGGGGCTATGCCGACACCCTGCGCAATATCGAGGATGTTGCAGGCTCGTCGCTGGACGACTTCATCACGGGCAGTGCCGACTACAACGAACTGTTCGGCCTCGCCGGGAACGACACGCTCATCGGCAACGGCAGCGCTGGCGATCGGCTTGACGGCGGCGCGGGCAATGACTCACTGCTCGGGGGTGTGGGTGACGACTGGATGAAGGGTGGGGCCGGCGTCGACACCTTGGACGGTGGTGGTGGCCGCAACCAGGCTGATTTCAATGATGGTGGCAACTTCAGC
The DNA here is from genome assembly GCA_903885585.1 of uncultured beta proteobacterium. Classification (GTDB taxonomy): domain Bacteria; phylum Pseudomonadota; class Gammaproteobacteria; order Burkholderiales; family Burkholderiaceae_C; genus Rubrivivax. The sequence goes on along the minus strand of CAISJH010000563.1, from coordinate 9,017 downwards.
GTCGTGTTGGATCTGGCCGCAGGGACAGCCACTGACACCTTCGGTAATCGCGAGTCGCTGCGCAACTTCCAGAACGTCAGCGGCTCCGCGCAAGACGACCAACTGAGTGGCTCGGAAGAAGCAAACCTGGTGTACGGCCGTGGTGGTAACGACGTGCTGCAGGGGCGGGGTGGAGCGGACACCCTGGACAGCGGCGATGGTCGGGACACGATCTCCGGGGGCACAGGCGACGATTCGATCAGCGCCGGCAACGGAGATGACCTGATCCTGGCAGGCGCCTTGGATACAGGCAACGACACGCTGGACGGCGGGTCGGGCACGGACACCGTGCGCTACGACTTCTCCGCCAGCACTCAGGCGGTTGTCTTTCAGGCCACTTTGCTGCAGGGCATGCAGTCAGATCCGCTGGGGGGCACAGACCGGCTGCTGGGCATCGAGCGGCTTGACATCGTCGGCAGCGCCGGCGCCGACCGTCTGTCGGGCGACACCACCGCCAACACGATCACTGGCGGCCCAGGCGACGATACGTTGAGCGGCGGCGGTGGGGGAGATGGCTTCAGCTACGACCTCGCCAGCACCAACGGTACTGACCTGATCAGCGACTTCGGCACGGGCGCCAATGCGCTCATGTTCACGAACGGTTTCGTGACGCAACTGCTCAGCGCAGCCAACCCCGACAGTTTGCAAAAAGGCCAGGCCACGCTCGTTTACACGGCGGGTGAGTCCCGGCTGCTCTTGGGACTCAACACTACTCCGGGGGCTGACTTCACTATCCGACTGCAGGGTGGCGACTTGTCGCGAGGCGTCTTCGTCCTCACGCAGAGTGCATCGGGCAGCCGCATCGACTACGGCCCCAACCTTGTGCTCACGGGCACTGCAGGCAATGACAACCTGGGCGGCGGCTTCGGTGATGACTCTCTGGCCGGGCTGGATGGCGCGGACCTGCTTAGCGGCCAGGACGGCCGTGACACCCTGGTCGGCGGCACTGGCCAGGACACGCTCGACGGTGGCGCGGGCGATGACAGCCTGGAGGGCGGCTCGGAAGATGACCGCCTGCTGGGTGGGCCCGGCGCGGACACCTTGGTCGGTGGCACAGGTGCTGACATCGCGTACTACAGCGGCCTGAAGGCGGCCTACAGCATCACCCTCGGCGCAGGTGGCTCGCTCACGGTTGCGGATAACGTGCCGGGGCGCGATGGAGTCGATCTGCTCACAGGGGTGGAATGGGTCCAGTTCGCAGACACCCGTTACAGGGGACCGGCAAACGTCGCGCCCACCGCGGCCGCTGCTGCCGCCGTCACGGCCGAAGACACGGCGCTTAGCGCCCGGCTGCCTGCGGCCACAGACCTGGACGGCGACAGCGTCGTCTATTCTCTGGAGGCGGCCCCCGCCAAGGGCAAGGTGACCGTGCAGTCCGACGGTCGATATACCTATGCACCCACCGCCGACTTCAATGGCGTTGACAGCTTCTCCTATCGCATCAGCGACGGGCAGGGCGGCAGCAACATCTACGCTGTCACGGTGACGGTGACGCCGGTGAACGACGCCCCACGTTGGACCGCAGATGCCAGATACTCCATCGCGGAGGATTCCACACTCGACGGCCGAGTGTCGACGGCCACCGATAGCGAAGGTGATGCCTTCACCTGGTCCAAGGCTTCAGAACCTGCCCACGGCACGGTATCGGTCGCTGCAGACGGCACTTTCCGGTACTTGCCGGCACCCAACTTCTTCGGCTCCGACAGCTTCGGCGCCACGGTCACCGATGCCCGGGGCGCCAGCGCCAGCACCAAGGTCAGCATCGTGGTGCGACCCGTCAATGACGCTCCGGCGGCCGCGCCCGTGTCCCTCACCGTGGGCGAGGACCAGAGCATTTCAGACAAGCTGCCCACGGTCACCGACGTGGAGGGAGACCCTGTCACCTATCTCCTGGACACGCCCGCGGCCCACGGCAAGGCCACGGTGCTGCCCGGTGGCTCGTACAGCTACAGCCCAGCGGCTGACTACAACGGGCCAGACAGCTTCTCGTACGCCGTGGTGGACTCGAATGGGGGCCGCAACGTCTACACCGTGGCCCTCAAGGTGCTGGCAATCAACGACGCACCAGCCTTGGTGACACCGCTGCCCGACCAGACCATGGTGGCCGGTCAGCCATCGGTCTTCACCCTGCCTGCAGGGGCTTTCGTGGACGTTGATTCGCCCACCATCAGCTACTCGGCCCAACTGGGCGGCAACCAGCCCCTGCCTGCGTGGCTGCAGTTTGATGCGGGCACTCGCACTTTCAGAGGCACACCACCCAAGAACAACACCGAGGTTCTGGACATCCGCGTGAACGCCAGCGATGGCGCACTCACCGGCACGGCAAACTTCTCGCTCCTTACGGTGGTGGACAACTTCCCGCCCGTACCCACCATCAAGGACGACCTTCCAGGACCGGTCCTGGCAGGGGTTCAGCGCGTCACCTACACCGTGAGCTTCAACGAGCCCGTGACGGGCCTGGACCTTTCGGACTTCAGCATCAGCGGAGGCTCGATCAGCAGCCTCACCCCGGTGCCTGGGGGAGTGGGCAGCGCATGGGCGGTGGCGGTCACTCCGAACGTTGGCGTCAACGCAGGGCGCATCAGTCTGAGCTTGAAGGCCGGCGCCGTGACCGACAGCTCCGGCAACCCCAACCCAGGCCTGACTGACAACGCCCAGGCGGTTGACAACGTCCCCCCTGTGGCCGTGTCGTTCTTCCCCGCCAACAACGCGGCCAAGGTGCAGCCCGACAGCAACATCACGCTGACGTTCAGCGAGCCGGTGCGCCTGGGCAGCGGCGCGATCACCCTGAAGACCACCAGTGGCAAGGTGCTCGAGACCTTTGACGCCTCCAGCCCGGCCGTTCGGATTCTGGGCGACACCATCGTGCTGGACCCCATCCGTGATCTGGACATCCTCAGTACGGTGGAGCTGGCATTTGGCCCAGGCGCCATCACCGATGTGGCCGGCAATTCCTTCAGCCCCACCCAGCCTTACCGCTTTGACACGGCCAGCGTGGACGGCCTGTACCGCTTCTTTGTCGTGGCCTTCGGGGCCGTGCCCGGCAAGACGTACATGGCGCAACTGGCCGAGGCCTGGAACTACGGGCTCAGTCTGAAGCAGATCGTCGAGATCTTCACCAGCAAGTCACAGTTCACAGACCGCTACCCCTTGAGCTTGAGCAACGCAGAGCTCGCCGCCAAGCTGGTGGAGAACATCGTGGGCAGCAGTGCCCAGTCAGCAGTCAAGGCCCAGGGCGTGGCCGACATCAAGGAGGCACTGGACTACGGCCTCACACGCGGGGAGGTGGTTTACAACGTCTTCGGCAACTTGGCCACCCGTGGCCTGACAGACCCCGTCTGGAGCGCCCTTTGGGGCGACACAGCGGTGCAGTTTCAGAACCAGGTGCAGGTAGCCCGCTTCTTCACCGAAAACCCGGCCAGCCAGCTCGCCGTCACCTACACCGATAACACCGGCACCGTCCGCCAGAAAATACTGGACACCTCCACCACAGACTTGAGCACGCTGCGATCAGTGCTGAACAAGGTGGCAGTGGTAAACGATCTGTCCACCGAGCAAATGGTGGTGGAGATCATCGGAGCCGGTGCGGGGGGCGGAGATGGTGGGGGCGGGGGTTGAGAGGCCAACGGAGTAGGCTGTACGGCCTGTAGGACGAGCCCCAGCGCTGGCCGTCAAGCGTCGCCGCCCTAGAGGTCACGCGAGTACGAGGGTGTCCCTACTCATCACAGCCCTTCAGCCTGAACTCGGCTTGAAGGGCGATAAGCCCCAATCACCTCTCGCAAGGCATCGTCCAGCACCACTTGGGGAACCCAACCCAAATCCCCCGCGATGTGGCGAATGCTTGGCACACGACGACTCATGTCCTGGTAGCCGCTGCCGTAGAAGTCTGTGCCATGACGTACGACCACTTCCAGGCCCTTCAGGCAATCGGCGTACTCGGGGAACTCGCCAGCGATGGAAATCATTCGTGCGGCCAGATCGGCAATCGACACATCATTGCGTGGGTTGCCGATGTTGTAGACCTTTCCATTGGCCACTCCCCCCGGGTTGCGCAGAATGGCCATCAGGGCGTCCAAGCCGTCCTTGATCCCCGTGAACGAGCGCCGCTGGGAGCCTCCATCCACCAGGGTGATAGGCCCCCCGCGGTGGATGTCGGACAAAAACTTCGTCACGACGCGGCTGGAACCTTCGTTCGTCGACTCGAGCGCATCCAGCCCAGGGCCGATCCAGTTGAAGGGCCGAAACAACGTGTAGCGCAAGCCTCTTTGCTGACCGTAGGCTGAGATGACACGGTCCAAGAGCTGCTTGGAACAGGCATAGATCCAGCGGCTCTTGTGAATGGGGCCGTACACCAGATGGCTGGTCTCGGGATCGAACTCATCGTCACCGTTCATGCCGTAGACCTCTGAGGTCGACGGAAAGACTACACGTTTACCCGCTGCAGCAACTGCACGGATGACGGTCAGATTGGCCTCGAAATCAAGCTCAAACACCCGCAGCGGGTCGGTCACATAGGTGGCAGGTGTTGCGATGGCCACCAAAGGCAGCACCACGTCACACTCTTCGATACGGTGGCCAACCCAGTCATGTTCCACCGTCATGTCACCTTGAAAGAATCGAAAGCGTGGGTGCGCGCGCAATTCCGACAAGCGATCACTGGCAAGGTCCATGGCATCGATCTCCCAATTCGTCGTGGCCAGGATGCGCCGCGAAAGGTGATGACCGATGAAGCCATTGGCTCCCAGGATCAGGACTCTCAAACTCGATTCGTCATTTGCCATTGGTTGTTGGTGATTGATCAAGACTCGTCACGTCCCTCGAACGCAAGAACACGACGGGTTGAGCGGGGTTGTCAGGCCGAGCGGGACAGCGTCTTCATCAATCGCGCAGGCGAGCCTGCCATCAGCGCGTAAGGCTCCACGTCGTGCCGCACCACGGCACCCGATGCGATCACCGCGCCCTCTCCTATGGCCAGGCGCTCATGCAACCGGGCGCCCAGCCCCACCGTCACGCCGCGTCCTATGGTGGACAAGCCTCCCAGGGCCGACCCCGGCTGAATACGGCTGAAGGCGCCGATGCGGTTGTCGTGACCAATGGTCACCCCACGGTTGATGAAGACATGTTCGTCCACCGTCGTGCCGGGCGCGACCACCGAACAAGCACCTACGAACACACCAGGCCCCAGTGTGACACCCGGCGCCACATACGCCGTGCGGTGGACCAGGGTGGTGAACGCCAAGGCCCATCGCTGCGTCACCGCAGCGGCCAGGTTGGCACGGCGAGGCGTGGTGGGGCCCAGGATATACACATCGTCAGGCTCGGGGGAGAAGCTTTCGAAGTCCAGCATCTGCGGCACGCCGCCCAGTGGCCCCCATGACAGGACCCTCTGCGCCAAAGGGATGCTGCGAGGGTGGGCCTCTTCGGGCTCGTGCATCACCACCGCTCGAGTGGGCCACCCGAGGGTCCACGCGGCGTCGGCCAAGTCAGAGACGATGTTGCTGGCGCCAAAGATGACAAGTCGAGGAAGGGTCATGACGTTACCGACATAGGCGCAAAGGGTCACAGGGCTCAGACCCAGGCGTCGATACAGTCAGTATGCCCGCTGCATCAGCGCAGCCGGGAAGCACCGCAGTCGCGGGTGCGCTGCATCGCCTGGAGCAGAAAGTCACCCGCCCGCGACATGTCGAAGGTCTGCTCAAAGCGCTGCCGCATGGCGCCAGCCAACGCGCGCAACTCGTCCCGCTGCGTGGAAAGGCGATGCAGCCTGTCGAAAAACTCTACCGCGTCTGCCGCACCCCACGGTCCCACCTTGTCGCCGCCATCCCCGGTGCGCATGGACAGCACGGCCAACCCGGTGAACATGGCGCAGGCCAACGAATGTCCGCCGCCACGCCGGGGCGGGTTGAGATACAGATCGCAGGCCTTGAGAAGGTTTTGCACCCGACGTTCAAATGGGCGAATCAGGATCTGCGGATGATCAAGGCCGAGACCCTGAAGTTGTTGGCTCTCCTGCCCGACCAGCAGCCACCGTGCACGAGGGTTGCGGTCCAGCACCTGCCTGACCGCGCCTACCCAGGTTGGGGTGAGTTCCGTGTGCAACCGGGTGCCAACCGTCACCCAGACACAGGCGTCTTGCGGAAGATTCAGAGAACTGCGGTCCATCGCCGGCCCTGGCTCATCGAACGCAAACCGGTGCGTGTACCTGATCCGGTGCGAGATTTCGAAGCCCCCCCAAGCCTCGTCGGCATTCACACCTGGGCGCCGCGCCACAGGCTCTGACGAGTCTTCCACAGCCTCAGGCGCCAGCCACATATCCATGGGACCGATCGGTGCGAGCGCGTTGGTCCCCAAACCGGCCACGGGGTAGCGAGCGTGCAGGGCTTCCAACATCGGTGAGTAAGGTCCGACGAAGAACACCACATCCGGCGCAAAATCACTCACAGCGCGCAGCAACAGCCGCCATCTTCCTTCGCAAAGCAACTGTCTTTGCGCCAGAACGACGGGCACCGCCAGCTTCGATGGTGGCCACTGCGCGGGGTCAGCGTGATCAAGGTTCATCACCCTGGGCACGCCCAGCCACTGGGCCATGTCCAGCATCTGGAACTCCTGCGCTCCAAAAAGAGACACCTCGCACCCTTGCTCAGCCAGCAGCCGGGCATGCTGTAAAGCCATCGTCGTGGGCGCGTGAAACGCTGACGACAAGGAGGGTGCAACCAGAGCCACCCGCAGTGGGCCAGACAACTGTGCGTGAGGCGAGGCCGGCTTGGGTAGCGCAAGCTGCACCGCCTGCAGGCGCGCCCCCATCACCTTGCTGACCTCGAGGAACCCCGAGTCCCTCACCAGTTGACGGAACGCCCCATCACTCGCACCGTTCTTCAGCGCGCCGGCATACACCGTGTGCAGCAGTGCGAGCCCCGCGTCCATCGGTAAGCTCGACCCTGAGAACGCTCTTGATGCGCGCTGAAGGTCGGCCAGATCGTCCGTCAGTGCGTGCAGAAAGGTACCGGCCAGCACGCCCGACAGATCCGAGAACGCGACCCTTGAGCGGACGCGATCGACCATGACCCGAAGGGCTGGCGAGCCCAAGTGCGCACTGGTGTGGTAGAGCCGATGCCAGGCATGTGCAGAGGCCGGCGACGCCAACACCACCGCCAGGCGATCCTCCAACAGTTCAGCGGCGGTGATCATCTGCTCAGGGGGAGCCCGTCATCCGGCCAAACCTTCCACCCACCTCACCTGCCCGGGCAAACAAACGGTCTTCAGGTCGTAGTGATGGCGGGCAAAGTCTCTTGCAGCGGCCCCCAGCCGCGCGCGCTCCTGCGGGTTGTCCAGCAACGCACACACTTCGTCGACGAGCGCACCGCGGTCAAAAAAGCTCACCAAGCGCCCCGTGTGCCCGTGGCGTATGGCCTCGTGCAAGGGCTGGGTGTCGCTGGCCACGATGGTGCAGCCGCAGCTCATGGCCTCCAGCAGGCTCCAACTCAGCACAAACGGATAGGTCAGGTACACATGCACGCTGGAGAGTTGCTGCAGGCCGGTGAACAGGTGGTGCGGCACATGGCCGAGAAAGTGCACCCGCGCCCAGTCTTCGTCAGAGATCTGGCTGCGCACCTCTGAGATGAAGATGTCCTTCCAGGTCTTGCCCTCGGGCGGGCGGGCGCCATAGCTCACATCGTTGCCCCCCACGATCAGCACACGCGCCTTGGGGCGCCGGCGCAGCAGTTCCGGCAGCGCCCGCATGAAAACGTGGTAACCCCGGTAAGGCTCCAGGTTGCGGTTGACGAAGGTCACCACTTCGTCCTGGCGGGTCAACGTGAGTTGGCGGCCATCGGCAGTGCGCACGGACAGCGTAATGCGCGGGTTGGGTGCAATGGCTTCGGTATCGATGCCATCGTGCACCACGGTGATGCGGCTGCGAAACGGCTCCGGGAAGGTGCTGGCCTGCCAGTGTGTGGGTGACAGGCCGGCATCGGCCATCTCGAAGTGCAGCAGGTTGTTCAGGTTCTTCAGGCGCAGGCGGCACACATCACCTTCATCGTGGCTTGCAAACTCTGGATCAAAGCCCGTGTCTGCGCCGAGCGAGCGGTAGAAGAATTCGCAATAGATGCCCAGGCGTGCGTCGGGCCACACGTCCTTCAGAAAGAGGCTCTCTCCCCAGCCGTGGTGCGCCACGATCACGTCGGGCACATAGCCCTCGGCACGCATCTTCAGCGCCGCCCTGAAGCAGGCCTCGCCTCGGATGGTCTTGGTCTCGATATCGGCCACCCAGGGGTGCACGCCAGGGGCAGTGCCGCGCGCCGCTGCATAGGGTACCAAACGCACGCCCTGCCAGTGCTGTGCTTGCACCTTCTGCATCGTGGTGGCCGTCACCTCATGCCCGCGCGCAGCCAGCGCCGGCCCCAGGAACTTGAATTGGCCGGGGAAGTTCTGGTGGACCAGCAGAATCTTCATGGCGGGAAATGCGCTGCGGCCAGAACTCTCAACGCCTGCTCTTCCATCGGCGCCTTTGTGGCAAGTGCCCACAACTCAAAGGCGCCAGGGCGCGCCCTGGCGGCCACGCCCGCGAACTCGGCCTGCTGCAGCGTCTGCACCAACACTTTGCGCGTGAAGCCGCAGCGGTGGGCCATGTAGAGGTTGCCCTGTGCCATGGCGGGCCGGTGCCCATAGAGGATGTCCAGCGGCGCGATGGGGCCTGCGGGGGATTGATAAGCGGGGTCGTTCAGGCGGTCTTGCGCCACAAGCGCGCAGACGCTCTGCAGATCCGGGCAGGTGATCACCACGAAGCCGTCGTCCCGCAGCACGCGCTTGAACTCCGCCAGCGCCACCGGCACCTCGTGCGGGTACAGATGCTCGATGTTGTGGCTGGAAAACACCGCGTCAACGCTGGCATCGGCCACCGCACGCATGTCCGTCATGGTGCCAACCACGTCAGGCTTCACTGAGACGTCGATGTCGAGCCGAAGCTCGCGCCACTGGGG
>CAISJH010000562.1 GCA_903885585.1 uncultured beta proteobacterium | reverse complement strand
TTGATTTAATTGAAGATATTGGTAGGCGCGATTGGACTCGAACCAACGACCCCCACCATGTCAAAGTACTTTTCGCAGTGAAAAGCAAGTGTGTGGGTGATTATAAGCAGGTGAATTGATTTGTAAATAGCATTGTTAAGTTAAACAAAGTTTTACAAAGATCACTGCAGTGTGAAGGGAGCGCGTGCAACAGTACCGCTGCAACGGTGTAGCAATGATACTGCAATTTCAATAAAAATCACACTACTATACGTTAAGGTATTTCTTCTTTCAAGCTCAGGTTGAGTAGCCAAGAAACTCAATGAAATCATTGCTTTTAAGCGATTTCAGAGTAATCCAAAAGACTGAAAATATCTAAGTTTCAAATTAGAAACATTAAGCGCACTAAAGAACCCGCAGACTTGCAAAAGTGATGCGGGTTTTTTCATCTAAATCCATTTGTTATTCAAATAGTTAGGGCAGAGAAGCAACAGCCTCTATCTCGACAAGCATTTCAGGAAAAATCAGGCGCCTCACCTCGACCAAGGTACTCGCAGGGCTGTTGATGAAATGTCGCTTGTAAACATCCGCATTCTTTGAGAACTCATCAATGTCCGTGGTGTACATGGTCCACTTCAAAACGTTACCGAAATCGGTGCCTGCGGCGCGCAACACATCACCTACATTTTGGAAACACATCTCCATCTGCGCTCGCATATCTCCCTTTCCAACCACTTCTCCTTCAGAGTCCCGTGCGGTGATTCCCGCTGTAAAGAGGATACGACTCTCACCCACCACACCCAGGGAGAAAGGAACCGTCCTAGTCCAGGGTTTATCTAATTCGATCACTTTGCGATACATGAACAAGTTAACTCCTATTGAGCGGCTCGAGTCTAGCCGTTGGTAAAAAGTCATTTTGACAATGCCCTGGCATCAAACATATGCCCACTTTTGATATTTCTTTGACTACCTGCTTTGCAGTGGCCTTGGGTTGAATGAATTTCAATTTCATCTCCGCTTCTTAAGTTTTGAGACAAACCAAAATACTCCTTTAATCAAGTACTCCTATTTGTCTCACACACCCTGGCCTCGGACGGCCTTGCAGATCTTCATCTGTTGTGTTTAACTTCACTATCGAAATTAAACTAGCAAGGGTGTGGTTGACCCATCCATACTCATGTTGATGCCCGTCACATAACTGGCAGCGTCAGACGCCAAGAACAAGACAACTCGGGCAATTTCTTCGGGCTCTGCCATCCGACCTATTGGAATTTTGGCCACAGCGCGTTTCATGACTTCATCTATTTCGATGCCCTGCAAAATCGCATCGGCTGCCATGACCTCTTGCAATCGATCAGTACGTGTCAGTCCTGGGTTGATAGCATTGACTCGAATGCCCTGCGAAGCGAAGGCATTAGCCAGCCCAGCCGTTGCCAACATTAGTGCAGCATTGGCTGCACCACCCGCCAAATGAGTAGGGCTAGCCACTTTGCCGCCATTGCCCACCACATTGACAATACTACCCTTGCCGCGCTGAGCCATTTGTTTAATGACTGGGTTGATCATGTGGATATAGCTAAAGTATTTGGCTTGCATTGCGTCTTGCCAAGCTTGTGGTGTTAACTCCGGCGCAGGCGTGTGCTTGGCGGCACCCGCTGAATTGACCAGCACATCCAAAGGCCCAAAATCTGCAATGGCTGCTGATAGTGCAGTTTGTGCAGAAGCGGGCTGGGTTAAGTCTGCGGCGTACGCACTGACGCGGTTTACACCATGGCCGGCCAACCGCTCTAGCGCTCGCTCCAAGTTGGACTCGCTGCGAGACACCAAACTGACGCGAGCGCCCTCTGCCAAAAATGCTTCAGCACAGGCTAAGCCAATGCCTTTGCTGCCGCCAGTAATCAAAATATGTTTACCACTCAAATACAGATCCATGAAAACTCCAATGGGTTAAATCTATTGCCAGTGTTACATTGATTTTTTTAAAACAATCCTTTTCTGTAATGAAAACAATACAGGAACGAGAAAACAAGCTTAAGTCGGCACCAAATTAAATCGGCAGGTAGGCCACTACAGTATTTGATACTTCTCATGGATCTGTAAGGACGACGTATGCAACTTCCAAATCGAAGCGTCGCGGGGTTGCCTGCCCAAACTCCGCTTCTACTTCAGCTTTGATAAATGTCGTCTTACCAGCAAGGCGCCCCATCCGACTAGCCGCGTTGCTCATATCGTGCCTGCCTCGTATGCGGCATTTACTTCTTTTTCATCCAACCATCCGTGCAGTAAGCCGCATACTGTTTCATGGGTGGCCACCACGCCCGGTTTCGGTGTCCCCGGGTCACTTCGGCTAAAGCGCGGCGCTGGGCCAGGCTGAACTTCCCCTGCGATGTCCACAAAAATGCCACGGGCCTTCATGTGCGGGTGATCGATCGCTTCATCGAGATCCAATACGGGGGCGAAGCACATGTCGGTGCCTTCTAGCAGTTGAGTCCACTCGTCACGCGTTTTGGTTCGGACGCGCTGAGCTATTTTTACTTTTGCAGCGGGCCAACCTGCGCGCTGCAACTGCGGTGTTTCGATGTCGACGCCGACCAACTGCAGCATAAGCGCATAGAACTTGGACTCGACTGGTGCGATGGAGATCCATTTGCCGTCGGCACATTCGTAGACGTCGTAAAAATGTGCGCCCGAATCGATGAAGTTAGTTCCGCGTTCGTGATTGAGTAAACCAGACTTGATCATTCCATAGAGCTGTGTCGACAGCGAAGCTACACCGTCCACAATTGCTGCATCGACGACTTGTCCACGCCCAGATGACTTTGCCTCGTGCAGTGCACTGAGCATGCCGATCACGAGATAAAGAGAACCTCCCGCATAGTCGCCCAGTAAATTAAGTGGAATGGCCGGCGCTTGCCCTTGCCGACCTATTGCGTGAAGTGCGCCCGTGAGAGCGATGTAGTTCAGATCATGCCCCGCCGCGAGCGCGAGTGGTCCGCTCTGGCCCCAACCAGTGATTCTCCCGTAGACCAGTTTGGGATTGCGCGTTATACAGACATTGGGCCCTACCCCGAGGCGCTCCATGACCTGCGGTCGGAATCCTTCCATTAGTGCATCCGCTTGGTCAACTAGGCGCAGTGCGAATTCGACGCCTTGTGGCGACTTGAGGTCAAGATGGATGGTGGTCCGGTTACGCATGGCGTAGTCGTATTCACGAGGACGCTGCAGACCCATGCATGAAAACTCCTTGCGCTCGATTCGAATAATCTCCGCGCCAAGGTCAGCCAACAGCATCGCGGCGAACGGGCCAGGCCCGATGCCTGCGAATTCGACGATCTTCAGTCCAGCAAGAGGTCCCATCTCAAAGTCCCCTTTCAAAGCCTGCTCTACAAAGCATGCCCAGCGGCAGCTTCTCCCAGATCAGGCCAAGACCGATTGTTTCGAGTTCGTTGTTCATGGATTCTCCGGGAGGACGAAGGCGCTGCAATGCTTGGCCCATCAAGCAAAACTGACGATTGCTTTGCCCAGAATTTCGCGCGCAATGATGATCCGCTGGATCTGACTCGTACCCTCGCCGATCTGATACATCTTTGCGTCGCGGTAGTACCGCTCGACTGGAAAATCGCGCAAATACCCATAGCCGCCAAAAATTTCGATGGCCTTGTCGCACACCCGAAGGCTAGCTTCGGCGGCAAAGTACTTCGCCATGGCGGCTTCCATCTTGATGGGCTGGCCGGAGTCGTACATGCGCGCTACATTCAGCATCATCAGGCGCGCGGCCTCAATGTCGGTTGCCATTTCAGCCAGCTGGAAATGAATCCCCTGAAAAGCACCAATCGGCTTTCCGAACTGTGTGCGTTCTTTTGAATAAGCCACCGCTGCTTCATAACTTGCCTGCGCCAAGCCCACCGATAGCGCCGACACATTGACTCGCCCTTTATCTAGTGTGCGCGCGAACTTGCGAAAACCCTTGCCCTCCTCGCCGACGCGGTTGGCATCTGGCACCTTCACGTCTTGAAAATAAAGCGTACTGGTGGGCGAACCACTCACGCCCATCTTCTTGTCGGGTGGGCCGATTTCGAAGCCCGGCATGCCGCGCTCCAAGATGAAAGCTGTCACGCCGTTGTCGGTTTTGGCAGTGATGACGAAGGTGTCCGCCACGAAGCCGTTGGTGTTGAAGGCCTTTGAGCCGGTGATGTACCAATCGCCGTTTTTCAGCACCGCACGCGTGGAAGGGGCGCCAGCATTTGACCCGCCGCCCGGCTCGGTTAGGCCAAAGGCGCCTATCTTTCGGCCCGACGTGAGGTCGGGCAGGTACTTGCGCTTCTGCTCGTCGGAGCCGAACTCGCTGATGACGGTGGTGGCAAGGCCAATATGCGCGTTGTAAGAGCTTCCCACGGCGCCCGATGCTTTGGAGATCTCCTCCAAAACCAAGCAAATCGATACGAGGTCAAGCCCGCCGCCGCCAAGCCCCACGGGAGTTGAAACCCCCATGTAACCCAGTTCGCCCAGCTGTCGGAAGATGGCATGCGGAAACTCGCCAGTCTCGTCTATCTTGCTTGCAAGTGGTGCAATGGCCTCGTCGCAAAAGCGCCTGATGCCCTCCTGGATAGCGAGCTGCTCCTCAGTCAGGAAGTACTTATTCATTGGCCATTTATAAATGAAATCAGAAGTGAGATAGTGGAATGTACAGGTATTTTACATGGTATTCAACAAAATGAAATATCATTACCGAAAATGAAATGAGTGGGGTATGATCAATTACAAAGCCTAAAAAGGCCCGTTCGTTGATGAAGGAGAAAGATGGCCGTCAACATGGATGTAAATGGGCAGCAAACTTATTTTGCGGCCGACGTACTGCTCGCGCCAGAGCACCTCCAGTTCCGAGATCAGTTTCGCCGTTTTGTAACCAAGCGTTTGGAGCCTCTGGCGTTACAGGGCGAGCGTGACAGGCAGTTCCCTCGCGAGGTCTATAAGGTGCTTGCTGAGGGTGGCTTTCTCGCGCCCGACTATCCTGAAGAACTGGGCGGTGGCGGCGGCGACATCCTACTTGGTTGCGTCTATTACGAAGAGCTCACGCGAATTCCGGCAGGTGTCTCAGCTGGCGTTTTCGCACACCAGCATCTTGCCGTGCGCCCCCTTTATGAACTCGGTAGCGAAGCGCAAAAGCGCGAGTTCATGTTCCCTGCCCTTAAGGCAGAACGCATCGGCGCCTTCGCGCTGACTGAGCCTGATGCTGGCAGCGACGTGCAGGGCATCAAGACTCGTGCTCGCCGTGACGGCGATGGCTGGATCATCTCCGGCAGCAAGGTCTACATCACCAACGGCACGATTGCCGACTACTACATCCTCGCGGCGCGTACCTCGCCAGAGCGCAAACCCGATGCAATTTCGCTGTTCATTGTGGATCGCAATCTCAAGGGCATCGAGGCATCGCCCTTGGACAAGCTCGGCAACCATTCATCGTCAACAGCGCTGGTATCTTTCAGCGATGTGCGCGTCGGTGCCGGCCATCTGCTCGGCGAAGTCGGCGGTGGCCTTTCGCAGCTCAAGTCGACTCTATCTTCGGGCCGTGTGATGCAGGCAACGCGCGGCCTTGGTATTGCGCAAATCGCGATGGAGAAAACTCTCAAATATGCGCAGGAGCGTGAGGCCTTCAGCAAGAAGATCGGCCAGTTTCAGGGCGTGGCTTTCAAGGTGGCCGAAATGGCCGCACGCATCGAAGCCGCGCGACTCATGGTCTATAGCGCCGCGAAGGACGTGATTGCCGGCAGGGAATCGCACCGCTGTGCATCCATGGGCAAGTTCATGACAGCCGACGCCGTGATCTTCTGCACGCAGCAGGCCGTTAACCTGCACGGCGGTTATGGCTACATGGAAGAAAGCGGAATCCCACGACTATTTCGCGATGGCCCAGAGTCATACATCGGAGAGGGCACGCCAGAGATCCAGCTGCGCATCATCGCGCGTCAAATGGGGATGCACTGCTGATGGACTTCCTTATCTATGAAAAGCAGGACGGCATTGTCACGCTGACCATGAACCGGCCTGAAGAGCGCAATCCTCTATCGGATGAGGCGCAGTTCGACGAATTCGTGAATGCCTGCGCGCGCATCCGCGACGACATGTCGGCGCGCTGCGTGATTCTCACTGGCGCGGGCAGCGCATTCTGCGCGGGCGGTAACATCAAGCACATGCGTGACAAGCTCGGCATCGCCCAAGGCTCCACTCTCGAAATCCAGAACCGCTACCGGTTGGGCATCCAGCGCATCCCATTGGCGCTGTATCACCTTGAAGTGCCGACCATCGCAGCCGTGAACGGCCCGGCGATCGGCGCTGGCTGTGACCTGGCCTGCATGTGCGACATCAGGATCGCCTCAGAGTCGGCGCGCTTTGCAGAGAGCTTCGTCAAGCTCGGCATCATTCCTGGCGACGGAGGTGCTTGGCTGCTGCCTCGGACTGTCGGCATGTCAAAGGCGGCCGAGATGACATTCACTGGCGATGCCATCAATGCAGCTGAGGCACTGGCCTGCGGCCTCGTCTCAAAAGTCGTACCAGCCGGCCAGCTCATGGCCGAGGCTCGATCGCTCGCAACACGCATTGCCGCCAACCCACCGCATGCGCTGCGAATGTCCAAGCGCCTGTTGCGCGAGGGCCAGCACACCAGAATCGAATCACTCCTGGAGATGTCGGCGGCGTTCCAGGCAATCGCGCACAGTACCCCTGAACACGACGACGCAGTCCGCGCGATGGCCAACAGGCTGCGCGGCACCCACTGACTTACATCCCTTTCAGACTTTCACATCACTTGGAGACAGCCATGAAAAAACTCTTCCACTTTACTTTGCTTGGCCTAGCGGCTTGCGGTATCCTGTTTTCCCACTCGCCCTCCATTGCACAGACTAACTTTCCACAAAAGACAGTCCGCATCGTCGTGCCATACCCACCCGGCGGCGCCACAGACGTGTCGGCCCGCCTGCTCGCGGGCGAGATGGCCAAACTGCTTGGCCAGACCGTGATCGTCGAAAACAAGCCAGGCGTTGCTGGCGTCATCGGCACCGACATGGTGGCCAAGTCGCCAGCTGACGGTTACACGCTGGTCTTCGGCGGTCCGGGAAATCTGACGTTGCGCCCGATTATGGACCCGAACCTTTCCTACAAGGTCGAGAAAGACCTCGCCTCCATCAGCCATATCGTCACCTATGACCATCTTCTGATAGTTCGCAACGGCCTTCCCGTGAAGAACGTTCAGGAATTCATCAAGCTCGCCAAGGAACGCAAGCTGACCTACGGCTCGTCAGGCACGGGCGGCCCGCAGCACCTGGCTATGGAACTCTTCAATTACATGACGCAGATCGAACTGACGCACGTGCCGTACAAAGGTGAGAGCCCTGCCCTGCTCGACCTCGTGGGCGATCGTATTGACGCCGCCATTCTTTCCACCGCCGTCGCCGGCCAACTGATCAAGGGGGGCAAGGTGCGCGTGATTGCAGCTACCAACCCCTACCGCTCCAAGACATTTCCCGACCTGCCCACGGTGGCTGAAGCCGGCGTGCCGGGTTACGAGATGGTCTCTTACGGCGGCCTGATGGCACCTGCAGCCACGCCGCCGGCCGTGATCATCAAACTACAGACTGCCGCTATGGCCGCGATGAAGGTCCCTTCGGTGCAGCAGCAGTTCTATGACGCGGGCCTCTTTCCCATTGGCGGCTCGGCTGCTGACTTCACCAAGTTGCTGCGCAGCGAGCGCGAAAAGTGGGCTCCGATCATCAAGAGCTCTGGAGCAACGTTGGAATGATTGGGCCTTATGTCCCTGTTGGCGCCGCTGGCAACTTCAGACTCGACGGCAAAATTGCCATCGTCACCGGCGGTGGCGGCGCCATCGGATCTGCAACGTGCCGCATACTAGCGGGCGCAGGCGCGAGCGTTGCATGCCTAGACCTTTCGCTCATAGCCGCACAGAGCGTGGCGCTAGAGATTGTTCAAAAAGGTGGCCGCGCAGTTGCGCTTGTCTGCGATGTTGCGTCTGAAGCTTCTGTTAACAAAGCAATCTCTGATGCTGTGGCAGCCCTCGGTAACTGCCATGTGCTAGTCCACTGCGCCGCCATGCTAGACAAGACAGCAAAGATCACCGACTACAGCCTGGCCGAATGGAACGAAGTGATCAGCATCAACCTTACCGGTGCCTTCCTCGTGAGCCGTGCGGCGCTGCCACCGATGATCGCGGCAGGAGGTGGCTCCATCATCCACATCGCATCAATGCACGGCAACGTCGCACGCGCAGGGCGCGCCGCTTATGGCACTACCAAAGGCGGGATGATCATGCTGGCTAAGACCCTGGCGGTGGACCATGCGCCTGACAACATCCGTGTAAACACGATCTCGCCCGGCGGCGTCGAGACAAGCCGCACTGCCTTCCGCTACAAGGACGACCCCGAGGGCAAGCGCCAGACGGTTTCCCGCTACCCGCTGCTGCGCTACGGCCAGCCAGTGGAGATTGCCAACACGGCGCTGTTCCTTTCAAGCGATGCCTCATCGTTCATAACGGGCTCCGACCTAGCCGTCGACGGCGGCTTCACCACCCTTTGACATCAATTGGAAACAATATGAAAGCAGACTTCGGAGCACCCACAAACGCCAACACACCACACGCCAAACTTGGCCATGAGACACGACTCACTGTCGTGGGCGGCGCATACGTAAAGACTGCGCTGCAAAGCACGCCGTTTGACGCTGAGTGGCAGGCTTATCTCAACAACCAGCTTTGGGCACGCACCTGGGCTCGCGGCATCATCAGCCACCAAGAATACAGCCTGATCAACATGGCCATGCTGGCTGGACTTGGCCGCATGGAAGAATTCGAGTTGCACTTCAAGATAGCAATCACACGGACGAAACCACCGCTTAATAAAATCCGCGAGCTTTTGCTGCACATCGGCATGTACTGCGGCATCCCCGTCGGTCGAGATTGCTTCGTTATCGCGCGCCGACTGCTCAAGGAACACAAAATCGACTTGTCAGTGCTCGAGGAAAAAGGGGAAGGCAAAAAGTTTGTCGGGGACATGGTTAAAGCTGCTGCAAAACCTAGGAAAGCCTCATTGCACGTTGCCACAAAAGCAGGTACAAAAAAGAAAAGCTCCGGGAAAACTTCAAAATGATGAACCTGCCATACGGTGAACTCTCGATCGGCCAAAAGAAATGCTCGCACGGTCGCACCATCACCGAGACCGACGTTGTCAACTTCTGCGGCCTCACTGGTAACTGGCTCGAGATCCACTCCAACGCCGAGTTTTCCAAGAGTTCAATGTATGGCCAGCGCGTCGTGCAGGGCGGGTTGGTGTTCGTCATCGGCAATGCGATGTTCGGTTTTGACTCCGCGGTGGTCGAGGCTTTCTACGGCGTGGACAAGCTTCGCTTCCTAAAGCCTACTTTCATTAACGACACGATCCATGCCGAGTCCGAGATCATTGCCAAGCGCGACAAGGGCGACAAGCACGGCATCGTCACTGCACAACTTTGGGTCGTGAACCAGCGCAACGAGAAAGTGCTGAGCTGCGAGTTCACCCTGCTTATCAGGCGTGAACGCCTGATTGTTGAACGAAACCCTGAATAAATTGAACCAGAGATTTGGAACTATGAACTTTCTTACAGACGAACAGCAGATGTGGAAAGACACGGTTGACCGTGTCATGCAGGAAGAAGTCACGTGCGAGTATGTTCGCCAGTGCGACATCGACCGTAAATACCCATATGAAGCATACGACAAGATTGCAAAAATGGGCTGGCTACGCCTGCTGGTGCCTGAAGAAAACGGCGGCGACGGCGGCACTATTTTTGACTACGCGCTAATGTGCGAGGGCCTAGCACGCTACGGCTTTGACTTTGCGACCGCCTTCATGGTGTCGACGTTTACGGCTATGAACATCTGCAAGTTCGGCACGAAGGACCAGCAGGAACGATTTCTACCAGCGTTCATGGCGGGTGAAATCCGCTTTTCGATTTCCATTTCTGAGCCTTCTGCAGGCTCCGATGCAGCTAACACGAAAACGCGGTCTGAAGAAACTCCTGAGGGCTGGAAAATCACGGGGCAGAAGCTGTGGTGCTCTGGCGCAGCGGCGCGCAACGTGGTCATTGCCATGCTTACGCGGAGCGACAAGGAAGCTACTAAACACAAAGGCCTTACGGTCCTTCTGGTACCGAATGACACCAAGGGTCTCGACATCCGCAAGCTACCAACAATGGCACGCCGTGCCACCGGCACGACGGAGATCTTCGCCGACGGCGCCATCGTGCCACATGCAAACGTGCTTGGCCAGCCTGGCGACGGCTGGAAAATCATCACCGACCACCTAGAGCTGGAACGCATCGCCGTTTCGGCCGCTTACGTTGGTAATGCGCAGCAGGCGGTAACTGATGCGACCAGGTATGCACACGAACGCATCCAGTTCGACAAGTCAATCTTCGAGTTCCAAGTCATTCGTCATATGCTGGCCGACATGCAGACCGCAGTAGACGCGGCTCGCCTAATAGTCTACCGCGCGGCCGAAATGGCCTCACGTGGCATTCCCTGCCAACGTGAAGTGTCGATGGCCAAGCTGATGGCATCGGAGACACTACAGACAGTCACGCGCAATGGCATGCAAATTCTTGGAGGTCACAGCATGTTGCCCGAAGCCGACATGGAGCGCTACTTCCGCGAAGGCATGCAGTCGACCATCGGCGGGGGCACATCTCAGATTCAGCGCACACTCATCGCAAAGTCAATGAGTCTTTGATGACAGACGCGACTACCAACACTACAATTAAGGCACCGCTGGCCGGCGTGCGCGTGCTTGATCTCACGCGTATCCTCGCGGGACCTTGGGCCACGCAGAATCTGGCTGACCTTGGTGCCGAGGTCATCAAAATCGAGAACCCTCAAGGCGGTGATGACACGCGGCAGATGGGGCCGCCCTTCGTCCAAGACCAGCACTCGGGCGAGAACACAGATGCGGCGTACTTTCTCGTAGCAAACCGCGGCAAAGAATCAGTCGCCATTGACATCGCAACGACCGAAGGCCAGAAACTCGTAAAAGCCCTCGCAGCAAAGTGCGACATTCTGGTCGAAAATTTCAAAGTTGGCGGCCTGAAGCGTTACGGCCTCGACTACGAAAGCATACACAAGGAACTACCTCAGCTCATCTACTGCTCGATTACCGGCTTTGGCCAGACAGGGCCATACAAGAAGCGAGCGGGTTATGACTATTTGATCCAGGGTATGGGCGGATTAATGAGCGTAACCGGCGAGCCCGACCACAAGCTCGGCGGCGGCCCGCAGCGAGCTGGCGTTGCTCTGGCCGACATTATGTCGGGCATGTACGCAGCGCTTGGCATCTTGGCCGCATTGCGACACCGTGATTCAGGAGGAACCGGCCAGCACCTGGATATCGGCATGCTCGACGTGCAGGTTGCCGTTCTGGCCAACCAGTCTATGAACTTCCTCACCACAGGCTTGGTACCTCAGCGAATGGGCAATGGGCATCCGAACATCGTTCCCTACCAGTACTTTCCGGCCACCGATGGTCATTTCATACTCGCAGTGGGCAATGACACTCAGTTTCGCAAGGCGATGCATGTGCTTGATCTTGGTGATGCAGCCGATGACCCGCGCTTTGCCACCATTTCATTGCGCGTAGCCAACCGCGAGGTGCTACTGGACATGATGACAGAGCGCACGAAAACCCGCAGCATCAATGACTGGGTCTCGGCCATGGAAGCAATCGATGTCCCCTGCGGCCCTATTAATACGATCGACCGCGTCTTTGCGGACCCTCAGGTCAAGGCGCGTGGCTTACAGCTTTCACTTACGCACAAGGGCGCTGGGCAAGTGCCATCTGTGGCGAACCCAATGCGATTTTCAGAAACCCCCATTTGCTATGAGGTCGGTCCGCCTACGCTTGGCCAGCATACGCACAAAGTCTTGCGCCGCTTGTTGGGCGCGAGTGATAGCGAGATCGAAAGCTGGAGCGTGCAGGGCATTATCAAGGAGGCACCATGAGTAAAGAAGGACTAGATACGAAGAAATTCGTTGGTGAAACTGAAGGCTGGAACGACATTGCTGTACACGGCATGGGCTGGTATTGGGACGACCTCAAAGTTGGTCAGCGCTTTCGAACCCTTGCCCGCACAATCACCGAGGCCGATATCACGATGTTCGTAGGCGTCACAGGTATGGTGGAAGAGATGTTCACCAACCTCGAGTACATCAAATCAGAGTCTAAGATCGGCGCGCGGCCGGCACCTGGCTCCCTGGTGTATTGCATCTGCGAAGGGCTGCTGATGCAGTCAACCATGCAGCGGACCGGCATGGCTTTTTTGGAGTGCGACCTACGCATCCTCAGGCCCACTGTGGCGGGAGACACCATCCAGGTGCAAGCCGAGGTAGTGGAAGCGCGTGGCACAAGCAAGCCGGGCCGCGGCCTTGTGCGCACTTTCAATCGCGTTATAAACCAGCGCGGCGAAGTTGTTGCTACTTACAACCCTCTGCGCATGGTGAAAGGCCGACCGCAGTAAGCGAGTTTTTTAATCACACAAAAGGAGACCATCCATGAAACTACTGACAAATCTCAAGAGCTTGTTTACCGGCGGCGCACTGCTTGCGGGTGCAGCACTGTCGCCCTTTACTCTATTCGCACAGACCGCCGCGAGTTTCCCTAACAAGCCGATTCACATCGTCGTGCCATTCGGAGCGGGTACAACTACCGACCAGGCGGCTCGCTACATTGGCCAGAAAATCACTGATCAGACCAAGCAGCCCGTAATCATCTTAAACAAGGCTGGCGCCAACGGATTTATCGGGATGCAGTATTTGTTGCAGCAGCCTGCGGATGGTTACCACATCACCATCGGCACCGTAACCACGCATTCGGCGAATGTGGCGTTCTTTAAAAAGCTGCCGTATGACCCGGTGACCGACTTCGTGCCCTTGTCGGGAGTGACCATTGGTGGCGTGGTGCTGGCCGTATCGCCCTCCAATCCTGCAAACAACGTGCAAGACCTCATCGCCCAAGCTAAGAGGAACCCTGGCAAATTGACCTTCGGCAGCGGCAATTCTTCGTCGCGGTCTGGAGGCGAGATCCTTAAAGACTTGGCTGGCATCAATATAATTCACGTACCGTATAAGGCCTTACCAAGTGCGATCACCGACTTGATGGGCAACCAGATCGACATGGTTTTCGGCGACGGTCCGGCCATCCTACCTTTGGTCCGTGCGGGCAAGCTCAAGGCGCTAGGTGTTTCCACCATCGGCCGCATGCCGAGCGCAGAAGATATCCCCACAATTGCCGAGCAGGGTGTGAAGGGCTATGAGAGCACCGGCTGGCTTGCGGCTTTCGCGCCCAAGGGCACGCCACCTGATGTGGCCGGCAAGCTGAGCAAGATGATCGCCGACATCATGAGCACACCCGATGCTGAAAAGTTCTTCCTCTCGAACGCGTGGAAGCCAATTCCTATGACGGGTCCCGAGTTGGCTGCTTTCCAGAAGGCAGACATTCTGCGCTGGCAGCGGATGGTAAAGAGCGCGGGCATCGAGCCAGAATGATCTTGTATCAAAATGACATAACCCGTAGCCTGCTGCTGGGCTGTGCGCTTTTTATCGCAACCTGCGCTTCGTTCGCTCAGGTGGTGGATACTTTCCCTAATAAGCCGATACACATTATCGTTCCCTTCGGCGCAGGAACAACAACTGACTTGGCGGCCCGCTTCATCGGCCAGCGCCTGTCTGACATGACGAAGCAGCCGGTTGTGGTGGAGAACAAGGCCGGCGCCAACGGGTTCATTGCACTGCAGTATTTGCTACAGCAGCCGGCGGATGGTTACAACATTACCATAGGGACCAACACCACACACGCAGCCAATGCAGCGCTTTTCAAGAAAGTGCCGTACGACCCTGTTACCGACTTTGTTCCGCTTTCGGGAGTGATTATTGGCGGATCTGTATTAGCCATATCGCCCAACACGCAGGTCAACAATGTCCAGGAACTGCTGGCGCTGGCCAAAAAGAACCCCGGCAAGATGAGCTTTGGTGGCGGCAACTCGGCTGCCCGCGTGAGCGGTGAACTGCTTAAGGAACTGGGCGGCATCGACATCATTCACGTGCCTTACAGATCCCTGCCCATGGCCATTTCCGACGTGATGGGCGGGCAGATCGATATGGTGTTTGGTGATGCGCCAGCTATCATGCCGCAGGTGAGAGCTGGAAAGATGAAGGCGCTTGGCGTGACCACGCGCGCGCGCATGCCGGGCTATGAAGAGATCCCGACCATGGCAGAGCAGGGGCTTCGCGGTTTTGAGTTGAACGGCTGGCTCGCGGCGTTCGCACCCAAGGGCACCCCTCCAGTTGTGGCCGACAAGCTGAGCCAGATGATTGCCCAAATCATGCGCACGCCAGAAGCCGAAAAGTTCTTCGGCCAAAATGCGTGGAAGCCCTTCCCCGGCACCGGCGCTGAACTCGCAACCTTCCAGCGCGCGGAGCTCCAAAAGTGGCAGCGTATGGTCAAGAGTGCTGGTATCGAGCCGGAGTGAGTGTATCCATGGTTCACCATCCGATCCTAGCTGGCAAGCTCGCATTAGTTACCGGCGCAGCCAGCGGCATTGGGCGCTCCATCGCCGTGGCTTATGGCAAAGCGGGAGCGCGTGTCGTATTGACGGACCGCGAGGACGGCACATGTAACAGCGCGGTCACCGAGATCACCGCAGCAGGGGGCGTTGCCTTCAGCTTCAAGCTCGACGTGACTGACAGCGCTGCCTCCGTCGCGCTAGCCGAAAAGCTGCAGCAGGAACTAGGCGACCTAGACGTGCTAGTCAACAGCGCCGGCGTCATCATCCGCGAGACCGTTGATAGCCCGCGCGCCCATGACAACATCCGCCGTACCATGGACATCAACCTCTTTGGTACCTTCAACACTATCCACGCTTGGCTGCCTGCACTGAGGCGCAGCAAGGGCTGCATCATAAATATCGCTTCCGGCTCCGCATTTGTGGCCTCACCAGGCGCGCTAGGGTACTCGGCCTCCAAGGGTGCAGTGAAGATGCTCACGCAGGCCATGGCAGCTGACCTAGGCAAAGACGGCATCCGTGTGAACGCCCTTGCACCCGGTGTCATCGCCACGCCGATGACAGAGTATACGCAGAATGACCCGAAGCGCATGGAGCGCTTCCTCGCACGCATACCGGCCAACCGCCTGGGCACATCAGATGAGTTGGCAGGCCCAGCAATCTTTTTGGCATCTGACATGGCGTCGTATGTCAACGGCGTAACGCTTCCTGTTGATGGTGGCAAACTAGCAATGTAAGTGCACCTCCCCACTCTTACCAATGGGTCAGGGTTGGATTGGGTTACCTAATCGGAGAAAAAATGGCTACCCTCATCCAGCAACTTGCCATCTTCACACAAACCCCTTACGACGCCCTCCCCCCCCAAGTAGTCGAAGAATCCAAACGCCTCCTCCTCGACTCCTTAGGCGCAGCCCTCGCAGCTGTCGACTCCCCCAAAGGCCGCATTGGCATCGACTACGGCCGCCTGTTGGGAGGCACCGGATGCACAGGCACGGTCATTGGCACAACCAATAAACTCAATATCTTTGGCGCCGCTTTCGCCAATGCAGAACTCATCAACGCCCTCGACATGGACGCCATTCTCCCGCCAGGCCACGTAACCCCCTACGTGCTGCCAGGCGCGCTTGCAGTGGCAGAAGAGCGAGGCCTCTCAGGCAAGGAACTAATTCGTGCCATCGCCGTGTCACACGAAATGTCCTACCGCATCAGCAAAGCGATGGACTACTTGCGCGACACCAAAGACGGCAAGGTCGCCACGCCACTGGTCTACGGCTATAGCAGCACAGTTTTCGGCGCCACTGCCGCCATCGGCATGATGCAGGGTCAGTCAGCCGAGGTCATGAGCCACGCTTTAGGCATAGCCGGCTGCACTTCGCCCGTCAACGCGCAGATGGCCTGGTTTGACCACGCGCCAAGCTCCACCATTAAGTACCTGCTTGGCGGCATGCTCACGCAAACGGCAATGACTGCCGCGCACATGGCCTTGCTCGGCCACCGCGGGGACATCATGGTTCTGGATGACCGCGAGGTCGGATACCCGCGCTTCATGGGCACGAAGCGTTGGGAGCCGGACGTCATCACCAACGGCCTCGGAACGAAGTGGCACTTCCCTGCAGAGACCTCTTACAAACCATACGCCCACTGCCGAATCCTCCACGCGCTTGCCGACGTGTTGATCGACATGGTCAAGGCGAATAATATCAATCCCAATGAAATCGAAGGAATAAAGGTCTGGGTAGAAGGCTTTGTTGAGCGTCCCATATGGCTCAACCGCGAGATTCACGACGTGTTGGACGCTCAGTTTAGTATCGCGCACGGGATTGCCGTCGCGGCGCATTGCCCGCCGACCGCGCGGGCCTGGCAGGACCCTTCATTGGTTTTTAGCAAATCTGTGATCTCACTGATGGATAAGGTCACGCATGAGGTGCACCCAGACTATGTGAAGCTGCTGATCAGCCACGGGGCGAGTCGACCTGCGAAGGTCGAGTTGCGAGCGCGTGGGACGACTTTCACGGGTGAGAAGCGGTATCCTAAAGGAAGTCCATCGCCTGATCCTTCTAGTGCGATGACTAATGAGGACTTGACTGGGAAATTTCTCTCCAACGCACAAGGCGTGATTCCGGCGTCACAAGCGAAAGGCATCCTCAATTCAGTATTTGCTCTTGAATCGTTATCGACAGTCGGCAGCCTGATGGCGTTGACATCTCCTGGTAGCTTCTGAGTACGTTTTAGCGCTCACGCGACCACCTAGCACTGGCAACTTGGTCTAAGGCTAGTTCATCATATTGCACTTACTCTTTTTAAAATTTGATTGAATGCCCAAAACCAACTTCACCATCATGACCGATTGCGGAAGGCTCAATTGAGTATGAACTGTTGCTTATTTTTAGTTCAATAAGACCGCGGTAGGCCCAGGACTTTGCCCGTGACATAGTTCAGCACCATCTCCTGGGATATCGGCGCAAGCCTGAGCAAGCGAACCTCTCGCCAGAAGCGCTCGATGTGATACTCCTTCGCATAGCCATAGCCGCCGAGCGTCTGCATGGCCTGGTCACAGGCGGCAAAGCCTGCTTCAGCACCGAGGAACTTTGCCGCGTTTGACTCCGCGCCGCAGGGCAGGTGGTTGTCATATAGGTAGGCTGCGCGCAACGCCATCTGTTCTGCTGCCTGAAGCTTGATCCAACATTCACCGAGTGGGTGGGCCACAGCCTGATTCATGCCTATGGGCCTGTCGAACACGACGCGGGTGTTGGCATATTCAACGGCCAAGTCGAGCGCACCCTTGCCCATGCCAATGCCTTCCATTCCGACAACTATGCGCTCGGGGTTGAGGCCGTCGAGCAGGTAACTAAAGCCCTTACCGACCTCCCCAATTACGTTTTCATCAGCCACTTCAAGCCCGTCGATGAAGACCTCGTTGGAGTCGACCGCGGCGCGGCCTAGCTTGTCAATGACCCGCACGTCACAGTACTTGCGGTCCAGATCGGCGCAGAATAGGGTCATGCCGTCAAGCGGCCTCTTATCGTCACGCGGTGAAGTACGGGCTAGCAGCAAAATCTTACTGGCGTTCTGCGCATTGGTGGTCCATACCTTCTGGCCGTGCACGACCCAGCGGCCTTCTTTCTTCTCTGCACGGGTGGTGATGCGGGATGTGTCGACGCCGGCCGTAGGCTCCGTGATACCGAAGGCCATCAGCAGTTCGCCGCGCGCGAACGCAGGCAGATATTTGTCCTTCATGGCCTTGGAGCCGTGCCGCAGAATCGGTTGGGGTGGAAACACGTAGAAGTGGATGGCCGAGCCTCCCGACATACCGCCGACAGCCGCTACCTCCTGTAACAAGATAGATGCCTCCGTAACGCCCAAGCCCATGCCGCCGTATTCCTCGGGCATAAGAATGCCCATCCAGCCTGCTTTGGCAAAAGAATTGACGAAGTCCCACGGGTACTTTTCTTCTTTGTCGCAATTACGCCAGTAGGCAAGATCGAAATTGCGGGCGAGCTTACGGGCGGCCTCGCGGACGTCGTTCAGGTCGCACTCACGTTCTTGCTGGGCGACGAAGAAGGGGGAGATTCCAGTCATGCGGGTGACGCCGGGTATTAAGCTCCGCGCCCAATAAAATTAATGAATTGATTTTAAACTATACTTGTTTTAACATTCAAATCGCCAATCGAGTTGAAAACGAAATATTATTATTTCAAACGAAATTAAACAACCTCCCAAAGTCTTGGCGGCTGCGGATTTCAGCTTCCACGGGTTGCTTCGCGCCGGTGACCATATCGTTTGCGGCCAATCCTCAGCTGAGCCGCTAACGCTCACACGCAAGCTTGTGGCAGAAGGCGCGGGCGTCGCGCCACTCACGCTGTTTCTTGGTTCTACGCTGTCGCGCACTTTTGATGGCGAGCTTCCCGAAGGAATGCGCTTTCTATCCTATGCAGCACTTGGGCGCAATGCTACGCTGGCTGATCGCGGCCTGCTTGAGGTGATACCCGAGCGATACAGCCGTGTCATGCAGATGTTTTCCAATGGCGCAATCCAAGCCGACGTTGTGCTGATACAGCTCGCACCCGGCGCCGGCGGCAGACCATACAGCATGGGCCTTGCGCATGACTACACGGTTGACTCCGCGCGGTGTGCGCGTCTTGTCATCGCCGAGCTAAACGCTGATATGCCGTGGACGCATGGCGCAGAACTTCCGCCCGATATCCACATCGACCACTGGGTGCAGGCAAATGAACCGCCGCTGACGATTCCGCCGGCCAAAATCGGTGATGTGGAACGCGCCATCGGCGAACATGTTGCAGCGCTAGTGCCTGATGGCGCAACGCTTCAGGCCGGCGTAGGCAGCCTGCCCGATGCTGTGCTAAAGCAATTGCACTCCCACCGTGACCTTGGATTTCACTCAGGCGTTTTCGGTGATGCCGCAGGGCAACTCGTCCAGTGCGGCGTGATTACCAACGCACGCAAGGGCATTGACGTAGGTATCTCTGTCTGTAACACAGTTAGCGGCAGCGCTGATCTTTACAAATGGGTTCACGAGAATCCAACTTTGAACGTACTTTCTGGCAGATACACGCATGCAGCAAGCGTGATCGCCCAAATCTCATGCCTGCACGCGGTCAATAGTGCGCTGGAGGTTGACCTCACCGGCCAGGTCAACAGCGAGTCAGTGGGTGGACGGAAACTTGGCGGCATTGGCGGGCTTCTTGATTTCTGCCACGCAGCTCGACAGTCGGCCAGTGGAGGGCGCGCCATCACGGTGCTGCCCTCGACGGCTGACGGTGGCATGCAAAGTCGCATCGTGGTCAGCCTAGAAGGTAACCCGGCCACCGTCGGGCGAGGTGACGTTGATGTGGTTGTAACTGAGTTCGGTGTGGCAGACCTGCGCCAAGCAACGCTGACGCAACGGGCAGAAAGGCTCATCGCAATCGCAGCGCCGCACTTTCGTGAGGAGCTGCTGCATGCATGGCGAAAATCAACTTGGGGAAAAAGAGCATGGCATTGAAGCTGGTTCCGTTGACCGGCATACGAGTCTTAGAAATTGCGCCTTTGCAATCATGAATAAGCAAATCGACACCACAGCGCCGATGCCCAATTGGGCAGCAGAAGCACTCGCCATGCCCTGCAGAAGCGGCTTTCTAGACGTGCACGGCTGCGCCATACATTACCTCGCTTGGGGCGATACGACAATGCCGCCACTGATGTTGATTCACGGCAACGCGGCAAGCGCCGAGTGGTGGCGCTTTGTAGCACCGCTACTTGCATCCGAATACCACGTGATCGCGCCAGACCTGGGGGGAATGGGCGACAGCGCCCATTGCGGGCGTTACGAGCGCGAGCGCTATGCGGAGCAGGTAATGGCAGTTGCCGACACATTAGCGCCGGGCCTTCCACCTTTCATGCTTGGTCACAGCCTGGGCGGCTATGTCGCCATCATGGCGGGATGTGCGCACAGCGAGCGCATGGCCGGGCTGGTGATTCTTGACTCCCCAGCACGCGAGCCCGCCGGCACAACCTTTGCGCCAAAGGTGAATTCAAGCCCTGTTCCGAAAATCTACAAAGACCGGGCCACCGCACTGCAGAGGTTCAAATTGCTGCCCGAGCAACCAGTTAACTGCGGCTTCTATTTGGACCACATTGCCCAGACCTCGATAAAGGAAGAAGCAGGCGGCTGGCGCTGGAAGTTCGATCCGGCCGCTACATCACACCAGCGCCGACTCGAATTTGTACAGGACCTGCTCGACATGCACTGCCCTGTATCACTGATGTGGGGTGGGCTTAGCGAGCGCTTCGATGATTTCGCGCGCGGCATCACACGCGCGGCTTTCGGCTGTATCTATCCGTTGGTGGAGATACCGAACGCGCGACACCATGTCATGCTGGATGAGCCGCTGGCGCTAGTTACGGCGCTACGCACACAGCTGGCAGTATGGCGGATAGGCTCAAGCTCTCGCAAGTGGAAACCTCAGCCCTAGAGTGGCAAATCAAGTTCGGTGGTGAGTTTTTCCAAGCCTCGTAGTCGCGCTTCATTGATGTCGCTGGTCGGACCAATCGCAAGTTCAATAGCCGGCGAGAACTCCGCACGAAGAAGCCATCTATTTGCCAGTCCATACCGGCTTTCGCTTTTCTGCAAAGGCGCGCGGGCCTTCCTGTGCGTCGTTGCTTGCATAGACTGGGGCAAAAATTTCCTGAGC
The DNA here is from genome assembly GCA_903885585.1 of uncultured beta proteobacterium. Taxonomy (GTDB): domain Bacteria; phylum Pseudomonadota; class Gammaproteobacteria; order Burkholderiales; family Burkholderiaceae_C; genus Rubrivivax. Next base: position 12,752 of record CAISJH010000562.1, on the reverse strand, counting down.
GCGGGCAAATCCAGCGACGCTGCCAAGGGCCATCGCCGAATTCAGCGCCTGCTTGCCGGCGCGTACACTCATCGGCGCGTTGTCACGAATGCGCTCAGCTAGGTGGCGCGCGCGCGCGCGGACCTCATCGGGTGTGGCTTCCACGTAGTTGACGAAGCCGAGTTCATGCAACCGCTCCACCGACACCAAATCACCTGTGAGAACCATCTCCATCAGTAGGGGCTGCGGCAACATCCAAAGCATGGGCACGGCCCAGGGCGAGCCGCGGCCAACCTTGGTTTCAGTGATGCCGCCTGACGTGCCAGCCAAGCCAACGCGAAGGTCAGAATTGAGCGCCAGCACAATGCCGCCTGCCATAAAGTGGCCCGTCATAGCCGCAATGATCGGTATGCGCACCGAACGCATCCGCTGGTACATCGGGTCTCGCAGAAGTTGCAAGATGTCCCTGCCGGTGCTGGTTTTCATCTCGGCAGCCTCGTGCAGGTCCATACCCGCTGAGAAGGTGCCGCAGTCAGCGGAAGTGAGAATGGCTACCTGGATTGTCGGGTCGGCGTCTAGCTGCTCCCAAATTTCGAAGAGTCGCTCGTTGGCGGCGATCGAAAGCGCGTTGCGCCGCTCCGGGCGATTCAGGATGATAGTGGCAATGCCGTCTTCAATGTAGAAGAGCACGGATTTGCTGGTATTGGTCGCATTGTTGGCAGTTGCACTGTTTTCCATTGGCATATGATAGTCAAATTCCATTTATAAGTCTATAGTTTCAAAATAAATTTACCACACTGAATAGCCAAATTAAGAATAAACAACAGCGACGGTGAATTTTTTATTCCAATGTTGAGCGTATAATTTTATTTAGGAGAGATCATCTTGCTTGCCCCAGAAACGCTCAAAAACAAGGTCATGATGATCACTGGCGCCGGCTCAGGGATCGGTCGCGGCTTTGCCCTTCGCGCAGCCGCGCTGGGTGCCCGCGTAGCACTTGCAGGCCGTCGTGAGTCCCTACTGGAAGTCGTGGCGGCCGAGATTCGCGCGGCCGGTGGCGAGGCCTTGGTTTGCGCGATGGACATTCGCAATTCCGATGAGGTGCAGACACAGGTCAATCGCGTAGTCAACTTCTACGGCCGCATCGACGTGATGCTCAACAACGCGGCAGGTAATTTTGTCTCACGCGCAGAAGACATTTCGCCCAACGGGTGGAACACCGTGATCAACACCGTGCTGAACGGCACGGCATATTGCACTTTCGCCGCCGGTAAGCACATGCTGGCGCAGAGCGGAGGAAAGATCCTCAGCATATCGGCCGCCTACGCTTGGTTCGGCGGCCCCGGCACTGTCCATTCGGCGGCAGCCAAGGCCGGCGTGATTGCCATGACGCAGACGCTTGCCGTCGAGTGGGGTGACCGCAACATACAGGTTAACTGCCTTTGTCCAGGCTTTGTGGATACGGACCAGTCACGTACCGCCCTCTGGCCTTCAGAAGAAGCGCGCGAATCTATCCTATCGTCCATTCCCAACCGACGTTTCGAGACGATTGAAGAGACGGTCGAGATAGGCCTTTTCTTGTGTTCTCCAATGGCTGACTACATCAATGGTGAAGTCCTGGTGGCAGACGCCGGCCAGTGGCTAAACAAAGGTGTCTTTAAGCTACCGGAGTCGGGAAAGCGGTTTGCGAAGGTTTGACGGCGAGCAAGTTACCTAGCTTAAGCTAGTTGGAAAAAGAGACTGGAGACAACATGACAATCGCAAAGCAGCGCGTAGCTATCGTGACCGGGGCGAGTCGCAACATTGGAAGGTCAATCTCTCAGGCGCTGGCCTTGAGTGGATGTGCCGTCGTGTGCCTGGGCCGTGACAGTGCGGCGCTTAATGAAACGGCCGCGCTCATCAATTTAGCCGGCGGTCAAGCCTCTGTCTTCAATGGCGACGCAGCTTCCAATGCCAACCTTAAGTCTGCAGTGGCACATGCCGTCACAACCTTCGGCGGGCTCGACGTCGTTGTAAACAACGCCGGTATGCTGCGTAACGACCCAGCCGAGAAAATCTCCCCCGAAGAATTCGCTGCGGACCTTCAAGTCAACCTTGTCGCGCAATACGCGCTCGCGCATTACGCCCACCCCGAACTCAAAAAGCGCGGCGGCGGCGTAATCATCAATATCGGCTCTATCGCGGGGCAGATGGCGTTTCCGAACTGCCCATCGTACGTGGCTTCAAAAGCCGGCATAGAAGGCTTGACTCGCTCGCTGGCGCAGGACTGGGCACGAGACAACATTCGTGTCGTTTGTGTGGCTCCCGGTTATGTGGAGTCGGAGATTTCGCGCGAAGTTCTGGCTAACACTGCCACCGCCGAAATGATCAAAAAGCGCATCCCCATGCGCCGGGTGGCCAAGCCCGATGAGATCGGCGCCTTCGTCGCGTTCTTCGCTTCGAATGCAGCGGGCTTCTGCACAGGCGAGGTTTATTACATCGACGGCGGCCAACGCATGGCTTTCTAGATAAGGCTCTAACATGACTACCCCCATCGACCGTATCGACAGGCTATTCGCACACAATGCGCGCACGCTGCCTGCACAAACGCATCTCATACTGGCCGACAGTACCACGCAGACCTGGCTGCAGACATGGCAGCGCGCCTCTGCTATAGCGTCAGCTCTGTTTGTGTCAGGCGTGAAGCCCGGAGATCGCGTGATGGTGCTCTCGGGCAACTCGCGCGAATTGCAGGAACTGTACGTCGCCTGCGGAATCGTCAACGCGATATGCGTACCGGTGAACACGCTCACTACCTCGCGCGAGCTTGCTACTGCTGCGCAGGACTGCTCACCGGTAGCGGCGTTCGTGGAACACAACCTCATCGATCGCATCTCGCCGGAGCTTTCGAGTCTCGAACTTAAGGTAGTGATCCGGGGCAATCAGGCTGATTGGCAAACATATGAAGACATCGTTACCACCGCACTGAAGGGTCAGCCTGAAAAGTGGCTAATACATCCCCCAATCGAAAGCCGGGGCGATGACCCCGGCGTGATGATCTACAGTTCGGGAACGACGGGCAAGCCCAAGGGCATCTTGCTGAGCCAATATGGCGTGATCGAAAACGCATGCATGACGCAGTCCGTCGCGCGCATACAGGCGACTGACATCAACCTAGCGATGTTGCCGCTATTTTCTTCCTTTGGTTTCTGCTGGGACTTTTTAATGCCGGCACTGGCTGGTGCGACGACGGTTATCCTTACTAAATTCGACCCGCAGTCCGCGCTAAAGGCAGTAGAGAAGCACCGCATCACTGTCATGGTGGGCGTGCCAACGATGTTCGCTCGCATCTTTGATGCGCCCGAAATCAGTACGACCGACATCTCCACGCTTCGACTGTTAGATGTTGGCGGCGGCCCGGTCTCAGACAAGCTCAAATACGACTTGAAGCACGTGCACGGCATCGAGATCATCGAGAGTTATGGCCTGACGGAGATCTCTCCCGTAGCCGCTGCACAGGTGCCTGGCGACGCACACCGCACGGGCTCGACCGGGCCCGCACTGCCTGGCGTCGAGGTCAAGGTGATCGATATCCACGGCATGGTGATGGCGCCCAATGAACCCGGCGAGTTGTGCTTCCGCGCGCCGACCTTGATGATCGGTTACTGGAACCGTCCCGAACAGACAGCCGAGTCGCTTCGCAACGGCTGGCTGCATTCTGGCGACATCGGCATCGTCGACGAAGATGGGCACATCTACATCCGCGACCGGCTGAAAGACATGATCGTAACCAATGGCTACAACGTGTACCCAAAGGAAGTCGAGAACGCAATGGCCGAGCATCCGGCCGTCCAAAACGTTGCGGTGGTCGGCATGCCTGACGAGATTCGAGGCGAGGTAATCCACGCCTTTGCCGTTTTGCGTGAAGGAGCTTGCACAACCGAAGAAGCGTTGATCACCCACTGTGCCACGCTGATCGGCAAGCACAAACTGCCAAGAAAAATACACTTCACCGACAACCTGCCCCTGACCGCCTCCGGAAAGATACAGCGCTTTGCGCTTCGCGAACGAGCCAGAGCCAACATCAACGAGAAGGCAACTAAATGAGTAAGAGAAATTTCTCCATAGATAAGCAGGGCCCCATTACCACCCTCTCGCTAAACTGGCCCGATAGGGCAAACGCCATGGGTCTGGACTTCTCACAGGAATGTCTGGCAGTGCTAGGAAAGATCGCCGCGGACCCGGAGCTGCGTGTACTGATCGTCACCGGCAAGGATGCAATCTTCTGTGGTGGCGGCGACCTTTTCGAGATCATGAGCCCTGAACCTTCGGAGATCGAGCGCGATTACGAACTCGTGCGCGGCTTCAACCGTGTAGCCGAGAGGCTGCATTACTTTGACGTGCCGGTGATCGCCGCCGTGAACGGTCCGGCCGTTGGCGGCGGCGCGGGCATCGCGCTGGCCTGCGACATCGCCATAGCCTCCGAGGGTGCTCGATATGATATCTTCTTTGGCCGCCTTGGCCTGTCAGCCGCCGACGTTGGTGTGCCCTGGCTGCTAAGCAGACTCATTGGTAGCATGCGCGCCAGCTTTTACCTACACACCGGAAGCACCATCACAGCACAGGCTGGCCTGCAAATGGGCGTCTTCGCCGAGGTGCTAAAAGGGGAAAAACTCATGCAACGCGCGATAGAGCTAGCGCTACAGATCGCTGGAAACTCGACGAAAGATGTTGCACGGATGACAAAACTCTCCCTGCGACACGGCGCACAGATGGACTTTCGCGCCAACCTCGAATACGAGGCTTACGTGCAGACCGTGGCCTTCCAGTCCCGCTCACACAAACTACGTATTGGCGAATACCGCCAGAAGCTTTCAAGCAAGGGAAAGAAATGACTACAAAGATCAACGGGCCCGTTCGAATCGGTTCAGGCTCAGGCTTCTGGGGAGACGGCATTGACCCTGCAGTCGAGCTACTTAAGGGTGGCAAGCTTGACTACCTGTGCTTTGACTTTCTGGCGGAACTCACCATGGCGCTGCTGCAGCGCCAAGTGCAGAAGAAGCCCGACCTAGGATACGTACCCGACGCCGTGCAGTTCATGAAGGTCATGATGCCGATCGCGAAGGAAACGGGCACCAAGCTTATCTCCAACGGCGGAGGGGTGAACGTTCGCGCCGCCGCCGAACGCATGCGCGCCGACGCCCAAAACCAAGGACTGAAGGGCCTGCGCATCGGCATGGTCGAAGGTGATGGCATGCTTGGCAGGCTCGACGAGATCCGCGCCGACGGCGTACCGCTGCTGCACATGGAAACCGGTGAAGACGGGTTTGACGCGATCCGCGATAGGGTAGTCTGCGCTAACGTCTACACCGACGGCAGCGGCATCAGTGAGGCGCTGGCGAAAGGTGCCGACTTGGTGGTGGCTGGCCGGGTTTCAGACAACGCGCTCTACGTTGGCCCAGCAATGCATCACTTCGGCTGGAAGTACGACCCCGCCCACACAGATCGCGTCGCCGCGGCCATCGCGCTTGGCCACATCGTCGAGTGCGCATCGGCTTGTTCAGGTGGCATGTCTTCACGCTTTGCCGAGATGCCAAACATGGGACGCGTGGGTTTCCCCTATTTCAGCATGCAGTCCGACGGCACGGCCGAGATCACCAAGCTGCCGGGCACCGGTGGTCGTGTTGACCAGTTCACAATCAAGGAACACCTCGTCTATGAAATCGCCGATCCGCGCCGATACCTGATGCCCGATGGCGTGGCCGACTTTACCTCACTGACCCTGAAAGAAACAGGCCCCGATCGTGTGAAGGTCTCGGGAGTCCGTGGTCTGCCGCCACCAGAAACTCTCAAGCTCGTGATTGGCTATGAGGACGGCTGGATCGGCGAGTGCATGGCCTTCTTCCCTTGGCCGAAAGCGTTTGACCGCGCCGAGAAGGCAAAGCAGACGATGCTCGAGCGCTTCGAAAGAATGAACCTCAAGGCTGACAGCATCCACTTTGACTACATTGGCCTTAACTTGCTGCACGGTCCGGCAGCACCAGCGATCGACCGTGACAAGGCTAACGACATGGCTGAAATCGGCTTGCGCTGCGCTGTGCGCACGCGCACCGCCGACGAAGCCGACAAGGTGCGGCGGGCAGGATCGAACCTGTGGATCATGGGCCCGGGAGGCACCTCGTTCGGCACACCCATCAAGCCGCGTCCCGTCGTGTCGCTTTGGCCGACGCTGATTCCGCGCAAGTACGTGAAACAGACAGTTGAAGTGCTGGAGGCCTGAACTCATGACCACAATACATACAAGACAACTTGCCGACATCGCTTATATTCGCTCCGGCGACAAGGGAGACATCTGCACCGCCGGCGTCATCGCCAAGCGGCCTGAAGACTACGCTCTGCTTAAAGCCAGCCTCTCCCCCGAACGGGTACGCGCGCACTATGGCGACTGGGTCAAGCGAGACGTCAACTGCTACCCGATGGACAACCTCGAAGCCGTTGTCGTGGTGATGGAAGGCGCGCTCGGCGGCGGCGCCACGCGCACGCTGCGGCTCGACCAGACCGGCAAGGCACTGGGCCATGCGCTACTGCGCATGCCAGTGATCGAAGGCGCGGCCAAGTGACGACACTCGTCTCGCAGTTTCGCACCAATGGCCAGGCATTTGCGCGCAACATCGCCGCCTATGACCAACTACGGCGCGATTTAAGCGAAGTGCGCGGCCTCGCTATCGCGGGAGGCGGAGCCAAAGCGCTCGCGACACATTCAAGTCGCGGCAAGCTCACGGCGCGAGAGCGTATCCACCGCCTGTTGGACCCGGGCACGCCATTCATGGAGATCGGCCAGTTGGCAGGTCACGCGCTCTATGCCGACGCAGTTCCATCGGGCGCCATCGTCACCGGCATAGGCCGCGTGCGCGGGCGCCTGTGCATGATCATGGCCAACGATGCGACGGTCAAGGGCGGCACCTACTACCCGATCACCATCAAAAAGCAAGTGCGTGCGCAGGCCATTGCCCGAGAGAACGCGCTGCCTTGCATCTACCTTGTGGACTCAGGCGGCGCCTTCCTGCCGATGCAGGAAGATATATTTCCAGACGAGCTCCATTTTGGCCGCATCTTCCGCAACATCGCTGAAATGTCGGCGATGAAGTTGCCGCAGATCGCGGCGGTGATGGGCTCGTGCACGGCGGGTGGCGCGTACATTCCCGCAATGTGCGACGAGACAGTGATCGTCAAGGGCACTGGCACCATCTTTCTCGGCGGGCCGCAACTTGTGCAGGCAGCCACAGGCGAGCTGATTGACGCTGAGTCACTGGGTGGTGCTGACCTGCACACGCGCCTGTCGGGCGTTGCCGACCACTTTGCCAATGACGACCTGCAGGCGCTGAAAATGGTGCGCGATATTATTGCGCGCTCGCGCGTGATTTCAGCGCTTTCGCCGCCCTCGACGCCGCTTGATCCGCACTATGACCCTTGCGAACTTGCCGGCTTCGTCAATGCGAATCCGAAGGAGCCCATCGTCGCCTCTGAGATCCTCGCGCGACTGCTGGACGCCAGTTACTTCGTACCCTATCGCGAACGCTTCGGCAAGACGCTGCTGTGCGGCACAGGTGAGATCGGCGGCTTTCCGGTGGGCGTGCTGATCAACGACGGCGTTCTGTATTCGGAGTCGGCGCAGAAGGCAGCGAACTTCATCGAGTTGTGCAGCCAGACGGGAGTTCCGCTTGTCTTTCTGCACAATATCGCGGGCTTCATGGTCGGCCGCGAATACGAGGCTGGCGGTATTGCCAAAAACGGAGCCAAGATGGTAAATGCCGTTTCTAACTCGCGCGTGCCCAAGTTCAGCCTGATGATCGGCGGCAGCTACGGGGCGGGCAACTTTGCCATGTGCGGCCGCGCCTTTGGGCCGCGACTCATGGGCATGTGGCCTAACGCACGGACCTCCGTCATGGGCGGCGAACAGGCCGCCACGGTTCTTGCGACGGTACGTCAGGATCAACTGCGCAAAACTGGCGTGGCGATGTCGCCCGAAGAAGTAGAGACCTTCAAGGACCCGATTCGAAAGAATTACGCGGACCACAGCGGCGCAGTCTATAGTGCATCGCGCCTGTGGGTCGACAGCGTGGTTGACCCGACCGATACTCGTGGCTGGCTCTCGCTCGGGCTCGCCATGGCGGCGGGTTCACCCAAAGAAGAAACGCGCTTTGGCGTTTTCCGTATGTGAGCTGCCAGAAAACAGCATGTTCAAAAGAATCCTGATAGCAAACCGGGGCGAGATCGCCTGCCGCATTGCGCGGAGCTGTCGCCGGCTCGCCGTCGAATACGTGGCTGTCTATTCAGACGCAGACGCAGGTGCTGCTCATCTTGAGGGTGCAGCACAGACCGTGTACATCGGGACCGCTACTGCCGTCGCCAGTTACCTCAACGCCGAACGCATCGTGCGCGCCGCGCTGGACACAGGCTGTGAAGCGATCCACCCAGGCTACGGCTTTCTGTCGGAAAATGCAGACTTTGCACGTGCCGTCACCGAGGCAGGCCTCGTCTTCATCGGCCCAAGCGCTGAAACCATCGACACGCTCGGCGACAAGGGCAGGGCCAAGCAGCTGATGCGGGACGCCGGCGTGCCTGTTGTTCCGGGTTCCGCGGAAGCCAGCGATGACACAGCGCGCCTGACCTCACTGGCTAACGATGTCGGTTATCCACTGATGCTCAAGCCCAGCGCAGGCGGGGGCGGCAAGGGTATGCAGATCGTGCGCGCGTCCGACGAACTACCCAATGCCATTGAGGCCGGCGTACGACTAGCCCGCTCCAGCTTCGGTGACGGGCGACTCTTGGCCGAGCGCTACGTGGACCAGCCGCGCCACATCGAGGTACAGGTGTTCGGGGATAGTTTTGGCAACATCGTGCATGCGCATGAACGCGAATGCTCTTTGCAGCGGCGACATCAGAAGGTGGTCGAGGAAGCGCCGGCTACGACGATCAATCAAGCGGTGCGCACCGCGCTGGTCGAGTCTGCCGTGAAAGGCGCAAAGGCCGTGGGTTACGTCAACGCAGGCACTTTTGAGTTCATTGTCGGCGGAAACGACGAATTCTTTTTTCTTGAGGTCAACACGCGGCTTCAGGTGGAACATCCAGTGTCCGAGGAAATCACGGGCCTAGACTTTGTTGAATGGCAACTCAGGATCGCCTCGGGCGAGGCGCTGCCGCGCGCGCAAGTCGACATTCCGCGTTTGGGCCATGCTATCGAGGTACGCGTTTATGCCGAAGATCCGGCGCAGAACTTCAGTCCCGCACCAGGCCGCGCGCTGCGAGTCAAATGGCCCACGGGTGTCCGAGTGGAAACGTCGCTTGCCGACGGCGGTGAGATCACTCCCTTTTACGACCCGATGGTTGCCAAGGTCATCGTTCATGCCGCTAACCGCACCGACGCAATTGCTGCGATGTCGCATGCGCTGGACGGCTGCTCAGTGATGGGCCTCACCACCAACCTCGGGCTACTCGAGGCCATTGTCGCCAACGCCGACATCAAGGCGGGCCACTTCCACACGCGCTTTTTAGACGAACATATTCAAGCGCTAGCGGTCGAAGCCGCCTCGAATGCCGCTGGAGCTTGCGCGCTGGCGGTGGATACCTGGCATTCGCAGGCAGGCTCCGCAGCTTCGGGCCCCTGGGGCGCGGCTTTTCCACTTTTCGACCGCTCTGCCCTTTCGCGTGGTGCTCCATTTGGCGTCGCCACTTTCTGGGAAGACTCGAAGCCCGTAGGCTGCGAGATGACTGCCATGACTCTTGGCAAACTAGTCGTGCACAGCAGTTCGCAGGACTGGCAAGTCACAGTGCACAATGACAAAGGCCTGTTCAGCGGTACGGTCAACGGTAAGGCCTGGTGGGCGCTCGACCGAGGTGACACCGTCGAACTTCAAGTCGGAGGCTGGCACCGCGTCCTGCACCGCGCGGCACCGGCCGACCGCGCTACCGGAACGGGAAACCAAGCTCTGGCGCCAATGCATGGCGTGATAGTTGCAATCAACGTTAAGGCCGGTGACGAAGTTGCAGAAAGCGACACTCTCGTCGTTCTGGAGGCCATGAAAATGGAAAACCATGTACGGGCGCCCCGAGCCGGCAAAGTGGCACTGGTAAGATGCGAAATTGGAATTGCGGTGTCGGTCGGGCAGGTTCTCGTCGAACTTGCCCCCATCGAGGGCAAACCGGTCGCCGGCAGTTCTTAGAAAACAGGCAAACTAGCATAAACCTCATGAACAGCGCCCAGGAAACCGGCTCTAACGATGGAACCGTGCGTGTACTCGCTCGGGGGCTGCGTATCCTCAAGTCTTTTACCCCACGCAACGACTGGCTCTCCAACGGTGAAATCGCCGATATCGTCGGGCTGCCAAAGCCGACGGTCTCACGCATCACCGCGGCACTGACTTCTATAGGCTACCTAACCTATGAGTTTGCCTCTGGGCGCTACCGCCTTGCCCCACCAGTTCTGGCTCTTGGCTACATGGCGCGCGTCAACCTTGGCATTCCAGCGATCGCAAGGCCGCTAATGCAGGCACTAGCAAATGAGCACAACGCCCTCGTCGTGCTAGCCGAGCAGGATGGCATGTCAATGGTGTGCGATGAAGTCTGCCATTCCAACGAAAGCATCGTCTCGCTGCGCGTGCACCGCGGTTCACGCCTGACATTGCCATTTTCCGCTGCCGGCCGCGCCTACCTCGGCTCGCTGCTGCCGGCAGAACGTGACAAGCTCTGCATGGAAATCGCGACCCGGTTTCCCCAAGCCTGGGACCAAGTGAGTGAAGGCATCAAGCAAGCGACCAAAGAAATTACAGAGCGCGGCTTTTGCGTAACCATGGAGTCGCTCGAGCGCGGCGTGAATGGGGTGGGCGTCTCGATCGACCTGCCCAACGCAAGTAATCGCTACGTACTGGGGTGCGCCGCGCCGGCATTTCATTTTACGCGCGAGCATCTTGAGGAAGTCATCGGCCCGGCGATGCTCGTCGTGAAGCTACGCATCGAATCCAGCTTCAATCCGGCCCTCCAGCCAAAGCCCGCCTGATGCGCCGCCGCTCACCTAACACTACCAGCCCTGCTTCCGCCGACATGGGGTCGCTCGGCAGGGGGTTGGACATCTTGCGCAGCCTTGGTACGTTCAGCTCGGTCATCACCGTCGCTGAACTGGCGACGTGGCCGGGCTACTCGCGTGCTACCGCAAAGCGGCTGCTGCACACGCTTGCAACGGAAGGTTTTTTGAACCTGATTCCTGATCGCGTCGACGAGGGCGCTTATGAGCCTGATCTTGCGTGCCTCAACCTGGGCACGGCGCTACTCGGCAGTTTTAAAGAGTTGTGGCAGCGCCAGCCGGTGCTTCAGGATATTGCCCGCCACTTTGAAGTAGATCTTCTGGTGGCGACCTGTGACGGTGCGCAGGTTCTGGTGATCGAACACGCACAATCCTCTGCAGTGATGCAGAACTCGCTGGTCGGAAGCGTCGCGCCTATTGATTCCAATGCCTGGGGTCGCTGCCTCGTATGGATGCATTCGGCGGCCGAACAGGCAACCCTAACTGATGGCATCCGTCAGGGCCAGGGGCTTCGCGCCGCAGCATCGCTAGGTGCTCTTTATCAAGCCTTCCAGAGCCTAGAAGAAAACGGCCGCTGCGTCTTTGAAATTGACGATCGCTGCGTTGCAATTGGCTTACCGGTTGCCGTTTCAGCAGGCTCACCCCTGCTCGCCTTAGGTTGCATCGCGCCACACACCCTATTGAAGGACACTGCGCGCGCTGATACATTCTGGGCGCAGTTGGCGAATCTCTCCAAGCTGATCAACCGGCCGGTTGCGATAAAACAAGAAATCCAGAAATAGCGGCTGAATCCCAGCTAACTGTCACCCCGCATAAAATTACGCTACCGAGTTAGCCATCTCTCGTATGGAGAGGGAAGTAGCCGGGGCGTTGATGAAGAAGCTGGCTGCTAAGTTAGATTTTTAAGCCTAGATCACCGCAGATTCTTTTCTGCACCGCAATTGCGGTGACAGCTATGACTAAGTCTGGTGGTCATTTTTTTAAGATTTACAGAACCAACTTGGTGTTCGCTTTTTTCAAGATGACCTGCCCCTTGAGACGTACCAAAGCGACTTAACATAGCGCACAAATAGCGCCAACGCCCCCTGCATCCTCAGTGCAGTGGTCATGGCCTGCCCCACCCTGCCGTACTAAGTTGATAAAAAGGTCTGCAACTTTCCAGAAACAACACCCATGCCTCCATCATGACCAATGCAGGGAGTAACCCAAAAATGCCTATGGCCCTTCCAAAAATCGCTTCAACTCCGGGGACATTTCATAGTTAGATCGATACCCAGACCTAGACTTTGGCGAAAGCTCTAATTCCTTCATAATCTGTACTATGCGATTTAATGCCTTGTCCGCAATCGTCATATGGGGATTTGGGCCAACTGTCACCCCATTATTGAAGTTAATTACTAAACCCGAAACTTTCAGCTCCTTGACGCTCGATACATAGATATCAATCTGTGAGGCAAGCATCCCAACCAGTTGCATGTCAGCCATATCTAAAACGCCATTTTTCTTAAACAAATAGCTTTTAGTTCTTTCAAGGAAATCGTCTTGATTCCACGAATCAGATTCGTCTAGCCATGTCGGCATCAATGATTCGTCTGCCTCAACGGTTCGTGACATTTTTGATTCTTTAATGATGTTCAAATTAGATGGCAGCTTTGAAGAAGTCAAATTCATAACCTCCCCCCTTTCAAAATATTCGTTCACAGGAATTTGGTTC
>CAISJH010000561.1 GCA_903885585.1 uncultured beta proteobacterium | reverse complement strand
GCGAGCAGCCGGTCGCCATCCGTCATCTGCCCCAGCATGAGGCCCGTCTTCACCACCATCGCTGACAGGCGAACCAAGGGCGCAGGCCAGGCCACAGGCTCTGGCGAGGTGCTGGGCGGCTTGGCAGTGCTCATGGCTGAAGGGGGCGTCAGGAGAGGCTAGAGGCCGGTGTGCGGAACACGCGCGGCATGGCCGCAAAGGTCAGGTGAGCCGGTACAGGTCGAGCAGCACGCGCCGAGCCTGCCTCTGGCCGCGCGCAATGGCCATCACCTTGTTCAGATGCAGCCAGGCAGGGTGGCCGGTGGTGAAGCGCACCAGCGTGCGAAAGAAGTATTCCGATGCGTCGACCGGCTCGCCGGCAGCCAGCCGAACCATCACCTCAGGGGGGCCGTGGCGCAGGCCCGTGCTCTGCACCTCCACCCGTGCGCCGTCTTCGGTCTCGATGACGTAGTGCGCCGCGATTTCCAGCACGCCATCACGGCGCGCCACCTGCCAGTCGACGCCACCCGACAGGATGCGGCCACTGAGCTCCGGCCCCTGCACGACGCCCCCGCCCAAGGGCACGTAACGCCGCTCGCCCGTGGGCGCCTCGCCCAAGCTGACCAGGGCCTCCACATCACAGGCAATGCGCGTCATCGGCACCATGGCCGGGGCCGGCGGAAAAGGGTTCTGGAAGAACAAGTCGCTCAAGGGGGGGCTCCTGTTTCGCTTGGAGTCTATCGGGTCCGACCGGCGCGGCGCTGGCGCTTGGCCGGCCTTGAAGAGGTCACCCTCGCCGGAGCCCCGAGCCCGAGAATTTCAGCGTGTCTTCCAGAACGACTGGTGAACCGCTGCGATGGCGGTCTCGGCAGCCGGTACGGGGCCGACGACCTCGATGGGCTTCTGTCCGTGTGCAAAGACGTCACGGCACGGGAGGTCGAGCGTGGGGTTTTCCTCGTGGCTGCCGGTGATCTCCAGCAGTCGAGCTTCCGACATGCCATAGACCAGCCCGCCAATGTGAGCCCAGTACTGGGTGGCCGCGCACATGGCACAAGGCTCCACGGTCGTCACCAGGGTGCAGCTCCACAGCTCCTGCGAGCTGAAGTTGGCCGCTGCGTTGCGCGCCAGCACCGACTCTGCATGGTTGACGCTGTCGATGTTGCCCTGCTCCAGCAACACGGTTTCGCCGTCTGCGGCCACGAGCAGCGCACCAAAGGGATGGTGCCCGGCGTCTGCCGCTTCACGTGCCACCTCGGCCGCGCGGGCCAGGTGTCGCTGGATCTGGTCTTGGGTCAGCATGCGGCTCGGCTTTCATCTGCATGATGCCGCGGTGACGCCACACGCGGCCAGTAGTCCAGGCAGCGGTGTCGGTAGGGGATGTTCGCGAAGTCGGTATTGAGCAGTCCCGGGGATTGCACGTAAAGCACCTCGCTGGCCAGGGGGGCGTAGGCGGCGTGGAAGTGCTGGGAGCTCTTGACGACGATGCCGCGGCGGGTGGTGAGGTCGATGCCCAGGCCGGTGAAGAGCTCGGTGCCGATCGCCTGCTGGCGGCGGGAGATGAGCACGATATCCAGCCCCTCATCGGTGCTGACCCAGACCGAGCGGCCGCAGGGTGCGGGGTGACCGCCCAGACCGCTCTGCCAATGGCTCTCCAGGATCGCGCGAACGGTGACGCGCAGGTCCACGGGGTCGCCCGACAAGGGGCCCAGCTTGCCGCCCACGCGCAGGTCCAGCCGGGCGCCCACGCCAGCCTCGGCGCACACTTGGATGGCCCCCAGGTCCCAGAAAGGCGCCAGGGCGACTTGGCCGATGCCCCGCTGCACAAGAGCCTGCAGGATGAAGGTGGAGTCGCTCCCGGCGCCGCCACCGGCGTTGTCGGCGCTGTCGGCCAGTACCAGGGGACGGTCTCCTGCATGTGCAGCCAGCCGGTCCATCGCCTGGTCGACGGTCGACGGGCGCGCGGCGGTCAGCTCCCGCATGTCCCAGATCTCCTGGCCCAACTCCTGCGCGAGACGTGAACCCAAGGCCTGGTCGCTATCGGTCACCACCCACACCTTGGCGCCGGCCTCGGGCACGTCGCCCCAGGGGAAGCCGTGGCCAAAGCTCACGCTCAGCACACCGGGGCGGGCTTCCAGCGCCTTCATGCGGGCCACAAAGCTCTTCATGGGCTCGCGCGTGGTGTGCCAGAAGCCGACCATATGGCAGTCGTGCACGGCGGTCACCGGGCGCACGCGACCCTGCGCGGTGGCCAGGGCCAGCGCCCACAGCTCCTCGAAGCGCTCCACCAGGTCGGTGTGGGGGTACTCCTTGTACGCGATGACGATGTCGGCGTTGCGGCGCATGCGTTCGGTGAAGTGGCAGTGCAGGTCCAGCTCCACCCCAATGGACACGCCGGGGCCCACCAGGGCACGCACGCGCTCGATCAGGTCGCCCTCGCAGTCGGGATAGTGCTCAGCCACCATCGCCCCGTGCAGCACCAGCAGCACCGCGTTCACCGGCATCGCGGCCTGCAGGCGCTGCAGCAGTTCGTCTCGCAGGGTCTCGTAGGCGGATTGCACCGTGATGCCAGCCGGTTGGGCGGCGGCCAGCAGGCCGAAATGCGCCTCGTGCCCGTCGCGCGCGGCCAGCCGACGCCCGGCTTCGTGCCAGCGCTGCGCTTCGGCGCTGCGGCCGTCGCCGTGGTCCACCTCCCAGGCGGCCAGGCCCGTGGGGGCCATGGCGAAGGTGTTGGTCTCGGTGGCGATGCCGGCGATGTGGATCTTCATGACGCGGAGGGGTTCGAAGGTGAGCAGGCGCGACGAAGGTCCGAAGCAGCCTTTGGATAGGGACTCTCGGGCTTACAGCAGCCGTCGAGGAGACAGCGCGTCGGCGGTGACGCCCTGGGCTGCAATATCAGCGGGCAGAGCCTGCCCCAGCACCAGCGCGGCCGCTGCACGCGCCAGGGCGGGCGCCATCTGGATGCCGTAGCCGCCCTGCCCTGCCAGCCAGAAAAAGCCCTCGGCCTGGGTATCCCAGCCGGCCACGGGGGAACGGTCGGCCACGAAGCTGCGCAGGCCCGCCCAGCGATGGGCGATGCGCCGCACGGGGTGGGTGGTGAGCGTCTCGAAGCGGTCTACTGCAATGGCGATGTCCAGCTCTTCCGGCGCCACATCGCAGGGGTCCATCGGGTCTTCGTTGGCGGGCGACAGCAGAAACTGCCCGGCGTCAGGCTTGAAGTACACGGTTTCGTCGACGTCGATCACCATGGGCCAGTGGCGGGTGTCATGGCCCTCGGGCGCAGCGATGGTCATGGCGGTGCGGCGCATGGGCTGCAAGCCCACCGGGCGCGCGCCGGCCTGGCGGGCCACCACATCGGCCCAGGCGCCGGTGGCATTCACGAGTACAGGCGCCTGGAAGCGGCCCGCGCGGCTGTCCACCGTCCACTGCCCCGCTTGCCTATGCAACGCCACCTCGCCTGCGCCCAGCACCACCTGCGCTCCGGCACGGCGCAGCAGGCGCAGAAAGCCCTCCAGGATGGCGGCCACCTCCATGTCGCGACCGCTGTCGTCCAGCGCCGCAGCGGCCACGGCCTCGGGCCGCAGGATGGGCACCAGGCGCAAGGCCTCGTCGCGCGGCAGGGGCTTCAGGCCCGTGCCCTCCTGGAAGGAACTCAGCAGGTCTTGCAGCCGTGACGCCGCGTCCGACCCGGCCACAAAGAGCGCCGCGCGCGGGGTCATCAAGGCCACGTCGACAAAGCCTTCAGGCGGCTGCTCCAGAAAGGCG
>CAISJH010000560.1 GCA_903885585.1 uncultured beta proteobacterium | reverse complement strand
CTGGCCGCTCAGCGCGAGGACTACCTGGTGCACTCGATGCGCGAGTTCCGCGACAACAAGGCCCAGGGGCGCGACACGATGATGAACGGCGTGCTGCGCGGCTTCAGCGACCGCGACATCGCCGACATGGCGCACTACTTCGCGCAATTGCGCTGAAGATTGAAGTGAAGGTGCAGCCCCGGCGGCTGCCGTCCAGGCTTTCAGGGGCTTGAACCAGCAGCCGGCGGCACTCTCCAGAAGTGCGCGGGCGCCGATTTATCTTGCGTAGACCAGATCCCGTAAAGCCAGTGAGAGCTGCGGCACGTAGGTGATCACCATCAGGCAGGTCAGGATCACACCGATAAACGGTATCAGGTCCTTGATGATGCGATCGAGCGAGATCCTGGCCACCGTACACGCAGCGAACAGGTTCACGCCAAAGGGCGGGGTGATCATGCCCAGCGCCAGGTTCACCACCACCACCATGCCGAAGTGCACCGGATCAATGCCGAAGTGCACCGCCACGGGCACCAGGATCGGCGCCAGCACGATGATGGCCGCACCGGTCTCGATGAACATGCCGATGATGAACAAGGCCAGGTTCACGCCCAGCAGGAAGTAGGCGGGCGACTGCAGCACTTCCTGCAGCCACTGTCCGATGGCCCCAGGTACGCCGGCGCGGGTGATCAGGAAAGCGAACAGCCCCGCGTTGGCGATGATGAACATGATCACCGCGCTGGAGAGGACCGACTTGCGTAGGATGCCGTAGAGGTCCTTGAGCTTGATCTCGCGGTACACCAGGGTGCCGATGATGAAGGAGTACAGCACTGCGACGGCGGCCGCTTCGGTGGGCGTGAAGACGCCGCCATAGATGCCGCCCAGCACCACCACCGGCATCATGAGCGCCCAGCCCGCTTGCCAGGTGGCCTGTCCGAAGCTCAGGCGGCCGTCGCCGTCGTTCTTGCCCCAACCCTTGATCTTTGAATAGATCCAGACAAAGAACATCAGGGCAAAGCCGATCAAGATACCCGGACCCACCCCGGCGATGAACAACTCACCGATGGACACCTCGGCGCTTACGCCGAACAAGATCATGGGGATGGACGGCGGGATGATGACGCCCAGCTCCGCAGACGTGGCCTGCAACGACGTGGCCCAGGGCCGCGGGTAGCCGTGCTTGATGAGCGCGGGGATCAGGATGGCCCCGATGGCGAAGGTGGTAGCCACCGAAGACCCGGACACCGCTGCAAAGATCATGCAGGTGAGCACGCAGGTCATGGGCAGGCCGCCCTGGATGCCGCCCACGATGCTCTTGGAAAACTCGATCAGCCGGCGCGAGATGCCGCCAGTCTCCATCAGGTTACCGGCCAGGATGAAGAAGGGAATCGCCGCCAGCGGAAACTTGTTGATCGAGTTGAACATCTCCTTGACGGAGATGAGCATGTTGGCGTTGGCCAGTTGGATGCCCAGAATGGACGACAGGCCGATGGAGACGGCCACGGAGACGGTGAGTGCAAAGCACAGCAACATCGTGATGAGCATGGCGAGGCTCATTGTGCGGACTCCAGTTCCATGCGCTTGGGGTCAAGCCAGTTGCCGATGATCCCGATGATGCTGAACACAGCCCCCACGGGCAGTGCCAGGTAGGCCCAGAACATCGACACGCCCTCCAAGCCGATCATCGACTGCACGCGGCCGCGCTGGGCGTAGTCCCAGCCCCACCACAGGATGACAACACTCAGCATCAAAGCCGCAATGGCTACCGCGGTGTCCAGCACGCGGCGCATGCGCCCTCCGCTCATGCGGTAGAGCAAGTCGACGCTGACCATGGCACCCTGCCGGAAGGCCATCGGAATGCCCAGAAAAACCATCCAGATCAGACTGAAGCGGATCAACACTTCCGTCCACTCCGCGGGGGACTCCAGGATGAACCGGGTGACGATCTGATGGATGGCAAAGCAAGACGCCAGTGCCAGCATCAGACACGCTGCTGCCATCGAGGCGGAGGTGGTCCAGCGCTCAAAGCGCAAGAACAGTTGTTTCATCGGCCTGGAAACCTTGAGTAAAGGAAAACGCCCGCCAGCGTGAACCGGTCGGGCGTCTTCGGTGTCAGGAATCGTCAGAAACGCGCTAGATCACTTGTAGTTGCGGATTCGGTCCAGATTGGCCTTTCCGAACTGCTTTTCGAACTCGGCATAGACCGGGCCCAGCGTCGCGATGAACTTGGCCTTGTCCACGTTCTCGATCACGGTCATGCCCTTCTTGCGCAGCTCCGCCACGCCGTTGGCATCGTCCCTGTCCACGCGCGCGCGGTTGGCCTTGACGCCCTCCTTGGCGGCATCCAGGAAGATCTGCTTGTCACCCGCGCTGAGTTTGTCCCACACCGCCTTGTTCATCAGGAACACCGAAGGCGAATACACGTGTCCGGTCAGGGTCATGTGCTTCTGCACTTGGTCGAAGTTGGCGGCCATGATGACCGACAGCGGGTTTTCCTGGCCATCCACGGTGCCTTGCTGCAGGGCCGTGAACACCTCCGGGAAGGCCATCGGCGTGGTCACGATGCCCAGGCCCTTGTAGGCGGCCACGTGCACCGGGTTCTCCATGGTGCGCATCTTCAAGCCCTTGAGGTCATTGGGCTCGTTGATGGGGCGCTTGTTGTTGGTCATGTGACGCACGCCGTTCTCCGTCCAGGCCAGTGCCTTGAAGCCCTTGGACTCGAACTTTGACAGCAGCTCCTGGCCGATAGGGCCGTCCAGCACCGCACGGGCGTGGGCCTTGTCACGGAACAGGAAAGGCACGTCGAGGATGCGCGTCTCAGGCACGAAATTTGGCACCGGGCCGGTGGAGTTGTGGGCCAGCTCCTGCGTGCCCAATTGCACCGACTCCATCACCTCGCGCTCACCACCCAGCGAGCCGGAATAGAAGTTCTTGATGACGATGCGGCCGTTGGTGCGCTTTTCCACCTCTCGGGCCAGCGTGTCGATGGCCTCACCCGCATGGGAGTTCTGCGCCACCGAGATGGCATTGCGCATGGTGATCTGCTGCGCAACGGCGGCGGACGTGAGGCCGAAGGCCAGTCCCAGGGTCAACAGAAATTTGCTTGGCTTCACTTGAAGTCTCCTCGTAAGGGGGCGATGCAGGCCATCCAACGGCTTGCTTTCAAAAGATTATGAACACGCGACCCATGACCACCATCGGGGTTTCTGCGGGGGCCGGGTCGGGCACCACCCAGACCTCTTTGAGGGCTCACAGCAAGGTGGCCCGGGCGGCTTGTGTGATGGCCACCACGCCCGGGTGGGAGATGCGCCTTTCCACCGAGATCGCATAGAACTGCTCGACCAGCTCGCTGCTGCGGCCGATGATCTGCACGTCGTACTGGGCGCAGGTCTGCTGCTCGACCACACTGGGCGAGATGAAGACACCGCGCCCCTCGCGGCCGAAAGCCTTCATCAGCGCGCCATCATCGAACTCGCCGACGACACGCGGACGCAGCCCGTGCAGAGTCAGCCAGGACTCGAACTGCGACCGCACGGTCGAACTGGCGCCGGGGATCAGCATCGGCGCGCCGTTCAGACAGTCGGGAAATGGCCCTTCCAGCTGCCGCGCCAGCGCCGGTGCACAGAAGAAGCTCATCGCAGAGCTGCCCAGCGCGTGGTTGTAAGCCTTCACCGCCAGTCGGCGGGGCAGCGGCTCGTCGGCGATCACCAGGTCCATGCGGTGCAGGGCGAGCTGCGCCAGCAAGTCGTCGAAGTGGCCCTCGGTGCAGATCAGGCGCACCGGCTCGTCCAGCGCCAGCGCCGGCTCCAGCAGCATGTAGGCCACGGACTTGGCCACGGCGTCCTCGATACCGACACGGAATTCCAGCACCTGATCGCCGCCGGTGCGCCGCTCGCGCATCGCGGCTTCGAGCTCGCTGCCCAGACCGAAGATCTCGTCCGCATAACGCAGCGCGACGCGCCCATCGTCGGTGAGCTCGAGCTTGCGGCCGCTCTTGCGGAACAGCCGCCGCCCCAGGCGGTCTTCCAGCAACTTGATCTGGCCGGACAAGGTCTGCGGCGTGGTGTGCAGTTGCTCTCCGGCCCGCACCACACCACCCGCCTTGGCCACCACCCAAAAGTAATGCAAGTGCTTGAAGTTCACACTCATGATGCGTATTTTTCGAAATGAAGATGTCTAAAGTTCGAATTTACGCGAAATTGATCGACCCATAGAGTGGTGTCCTCCAACCCGCATCTCACAAGGAGAGAACCATGCGAATGAGTACCAAAGGACGGCTGGCAGTGGCGGCGATGATCGACCTCGCGCTGCACGCACCGAACGGTCCCGTGGCGCTGGCTTCGATCAGCCAGCGGCGAAAGGTTTCGCTGTCCTACCTGGAGCAGCTCTTCAGTCGCCTGCGCCGCGAGGGCCTGGTGGAGAGTTCGCGCGGCCCGGGCGGCGGCTACACGCTGGGACGTAAAGCTGCAGAGATCACGGTGGCACAGATTGTTCTCGCCGTTGATGAATCGGCGGATGACCTCGGACAGAGCGGCCAACGGCCGGGCATTTCGCTCGACCTGTGGCAACAGCTTCACACGGTCATGCTGGAGCACATGTCGTCGATCACGCTGGGCGGCCTGGTCCAGGAGCAGCTCGACAAGGGTGTGAAGATCGAAGCGCCACCCGTGCGGATGGCGATCTCCACGGGCCCAGCGCTTCGGCCTGTGCGCACGCGCGCTCCCAACTCCGTGTTCGCCTTTGCGCATTCGATGGCGGTGTGACCCGCCAGCCTCACCTGCTGCGCGCCATCACCGCCATCACCTCGGCAAACACCCGATGCCGCAGGCCTGAGGAGGCGAGGTCAATCACCTGACTGCGGCGGTAGTAGGGGCTCAGGTCCAGGCCCACGCCCACGGCCGAGAGCTCGATGTCGCCGGCGGCCTCCAGGTCGCCGGCCACTTCCTGCAGGTGGCGGTCCAGCAAGTGCGGGTCGTTGGCCAGTCCGGTGGCTGCGTCCATGGGGCAGCCGTCGGAGATCACGATCAACAGCTTGCGCCGCTCGGGCCGGGCCCGCAGGCGCTGCGCCGCCCATTGCAGCGCCTCGCCGTCGATGCCTTCGCGAAAGGCGTCTTCCTTGAGCATGGCGGCGAGATCGCGCCGGGCGCGCCGCCACGGGGTCTCAGCGGCCTTGAACACCAGGTGCAGCACTTCGTTGAGCCGGCCCGGTCGGGCCGGGCGGCCGGCGCGCTGCCAGTCCTTGGCGGCGCGGCCGCCGTTCCAGGCGCCCGTGGTGAAGCCCAGGATCTCGCTGGTGGCGCCGGCCAGCTCCAGCGCGCGAGCGAACACGTCCACCATGGCCGACACCGCCTGACGGTGCGTGCGCATCGAGCCCGAGCAGTCGATCAGGAAGGTGACGGCCGCATCGGCCACGGGCTCGCGCACGGGCTGGCGGAACAGCCGCCGCTCGGTGGGCGAGGTGATGAGCTGGGCCAGGCGCCGGCCATCGATGAAACCCTCTTCCTGGGCTTGCATCCAGTCATCGCGCAGCGGCGTGGCCAGTAAGACCATGAGTTCACGCGCCAGCCGCGCCACGTTCACGCCCTGGGCCTGCACATGGCGGTCCAGTTGCTCGCGGAACTCATCGAGCTGGGCTGCGCGCACCAAGGCGGAAGCATCCAGCTCACGGTCGTGGGCCGTGGTGAAGACGCGGTAGGCGTTCTCGCCGTCACGCACATCGCGCGGGCCGCTCAGCACCCAAGCCGCGGCGTCGTCCTCGACATCGCCTTCCTCGAACTCCATGCGCATGCCCAGCGCGATGCGGCTGTCGAAGGGCTTGTCTTCGCCGCTGTCCTCGGCGGCCAGCGCGGCGACATCGGCCAGTTGCTGAGCCAGCCACCGGGCAAGCTCCAGCGCCGGCGCGGCAAAGGCCGCCTGATCGAGCCGGTGACGGCGCATGGCGGCCAGCGCATGGCCGATGGCCGGCCCGATGCCCGCGCGCGTGGCCTCCATCAGGTCTTCGGTCTCTTCCAGCACCGGGTCGCCGGTCAGCCGCGCACGGGTGATCTGAGCCACCGTGAAGACCAGCAGGCCGCTGGCCGTCTCGGTCAGCCCACCGTGGTGGAAGGCCAGCAGCCAGGCTTCGAAGCGGTGACGCAGGTTGCGCCGCGCGCCCGGCCAATCGTCGCCGGCCAGCGCCTCCACACGCAACTGCTCGAAGAGGTCGAACAGCGCGCGCTCCACCGGGTCTTCAGGCTGGTGGCGGTGGTGCAGCGCAGGGTCCGAGCGCGACAGCCGGAGCGCCAGGCCATCGGCCGCCCCGCGAAACGAATCCAGATCGTCCTTGTCGTGCGAAGGGTGCAGGTGCGCGGCATACAGCGGCAGCCGCTGCCGGCCGCGGAACAGCCGCCCCCCGCGAAAGTGCAGGTCGCCCTGCCCCGCCAACGCACGGATGGCGGTCGCGCACAGCTCGTCCAGGCGCTGCTGGCGACGGATGGTGGTGGCGAGGCTGGCGTGATCGGCCATGGTCTGGCAGTGCCGGGAGTACGTGAAGCGAGAGAGGACGCGCTGCCGCTCAGAGAGCAGCCATCACGCCCGTCAACCCCAACTCCCGGTCAAAGCATCGCTGGAAATACTCTGCGACCACCGGTTGTTCGGCGGCGTCGCACTTGTTGACGAAAGACAAGCGCAGTGCCTGAGCGACGTCGCCAAACAGCTCGAAGTTCTCGGCCCAGGTGATCACGGTACGCGGGGACATCAACGTGGACAGGTCACCCGCCTCGAAGCCCTTGCGAGTGAGCGCGGCCAGCGCCACCATCTGGCGCACCAGGGCCTGGCCCTGCTCGCCTCTCAGAGATGGCACGCGGGCAGTCACGATGGCGGCTTCTTCAGCCGCGGGCAGGTAGTTCAGCGCGGCCACGATGTTCCAGCGGTCGATCTGCGCGTGGTTCAGGCGCTGGGCACCGTGGTACAGGCCGTTGAGGTTGCCCAGGCCCACGGTGTTGGCGGTGGCAAACAGGCGGAAGGCCGGGTGCGGCTTGAGCACGCGGTTCTGGTCCATCAGCGTGAAGCGGCCGTCGCGCTCGAGCAGGCGCTGGATGACGAACATCACATCCGGCCGGCCGGCGTCGTATTCGTCGAAGACCAGCGCCACCGGGCGCTGCAGCGCCCAGGGCAGGATGCCCTCCTGGAACTCGGTGACCTGCTGGCCTTCGCGCAACACCACGGCGTCGCGTCCCACCAGGTCCAGACGGCTGACATGACCGTCCAGGTTCACTCGCACGCAGGGCCAGTTCAGGCGCGCAGCCACCTGCTCCACATGTGAACTCTTGCCCGTGCCGTGCAAGCCCTGCACCAGCACGCGCCGGTCGCGCGAGAAGCCGGCCAGCAGGGCCAGCGTCACATCGGCATTGAAGCGGTAGGCGTCGTCCACGTCGGGCACATGCTCGGTGCGCTGGCTGAAGGCCGGCACCGTCATCGGGCTGTCGATGCCGAAGGTGTCGCGCACGCTGACCTGACGGTCGGGCTGCATCGTAGTGAAGTCACTCATGAGGTCTTTCGTTGCTCCGACGCAGGGGCGTCGGTTTCCAATCGGGTCAAGGCCTGGGCCGCCGAGCGCAGCGCCGGCAGCAGGGCTTGGAGCTTGTCGCGGTTCAGACGTACCGTGGGGCCTTGCAGTGCCACGCACAGGCTGGCGCGTGCCTTGGGGTCGGCCGGGGGCACCGGCACGGCCGCGCAAGTCAGGCCGGGCAGGAACTCTTCGTCGTCAAAGCCGCAACCCTCGGCCTTGACCCGGCGAAGTTCCTGCTCCAACGCGTTCAGGTCCGTGACGGTGCGCGGCGTGCAGGCCTCCAGCGGCGTGGCACCCAGCAGCCTCTGGCGCTGGGCCGCCGTCATCTGCGACAAGAACACCTTGCCGCTCGCCGAGCAGTGCACTGGCACGCGCGAGCCGGGCTGCAGGTAAAAGCGCAACGGCGCGGCGGTCTCTACGCGGTCCAGGTAAAGCACCTCTCCACCGGACATGGCGGTGATGTTGCAGCTCTCGCCCACCTCGTCCACCAGTCGTCGCAGCACTTGGTGGCGCGCGGCATGCAGGCTGCTGTTGAGCAACAGGTTCTCCGCCAGGCGGCGCAGGCGGGAGCCCGTGCCCCAGTGCCGGCCGTCACCCTCGCGCTGCAGCAGGCCCGCCGCCTCCAGCTGCTGCAGCATGCGGTGCAGCGTGGGCTTGGGCAGGCCGGTGGCTTCGGCCAGGCCCTGCAGGGTATGCAGATGGTCGCGCGAGGCCACATGCTCCAGCAGCGACACCAGGCGCAAGGCGGGCGTGTCGCCCTGCACCTCGGCGTGCTCCGCCACACGTTGAGACACGAGCTTCATGCTCCTGATGATAGCTGGCAGTCTTCTTGAATTCCATCTTTTGTGATCAGGAGTTCCAAAAAACGGAATCGCTGGCTATCATCTGGAACATCGACCGTCATCCGGCGCCGTCCGGCGTCATCCGACAAGAGGAGCTCTCCATGAACGCACCGCAACCGCTCGCCGCCCGCACTGTCCCCGTGGGCCCCACCCGAATGACGCCTTCCGAGGCCTTCGTGGAGACCATGGTCGCGCAGGGTGTGGACACCATGTTCGGCATCATGGGCTCGGCCTTCATGGACGCGATGGACATCTTCGCGCCCGCCGGCATCCGCCTCATCCCGGTGGTGCACGAGCAAGGCGCCGGCCACATG
>CAISJH010000559.1 GCA_903885585.1 uncultured beta proteobacterium | reverse complement strand
GGATCACCTGTTCGGCACCGCCCTTCATGACGGCCGCTACGAGCCCACGGGCATCCGTGACCAGCTGCCTCAGGAAGGCGCGCGCGATTACGGCCAGGGTTTCTGGGCGCAGCAGTGGCTGGGGCTCAAGCGCCTGGCGGGGCGGGCTTGAAGCGGCGCCAGGTGGGCCGTGCCTGCGTATGATCCGCCGCCCATGAAAGACCTGTTCGACGCCTTCTGGCGGGCCATCCTTGGGTGCCTCCACCCTCGGGTCATCCTGTGGTCCCTGCTGCCGCTGCTGCTGGCGGCCGGCGCCGCACTCACCCTCGGCTGGCTGTTCTGGGAGAGTGCGGTGGCCGCGGTGCGCGGTTTCTTGGAGGACTGGGCGCTGGTGGCGTCGCTTCTGGCCTGGCTGGAAGCCATGGGCGGCGGGGCCTTCCGCTCGGTGGTGGCACCCCTCATCGTCGTGGCGTTGGCGGTGCCCCTGGTGGTGGTGGTCTCGCTGCTGTTGGTGGCCTGGACCGTGACCCCCGCGCTGGTGGACTGGGTGGCAGCGCGCCGCTTTGCCGGCCTGCAGCGCCGCGGGGGCGCTGCCGGGTGGTGGGCCAGCGCCGTGTGGTCGCTGGGTTGCACCTTGCTGGCGTTGGGAGTGCTGGTGGTCAGCCTGCCGCTGTGGTTGGTGCCGCCGCTGGCGGTGGTCATTCCTCCCTTGGTGTGGGGTTGGCTGGCCGCCCGCGTGTTTTCCTTCGACACCCTGGCGTTGCACGCCACCACCGAGGAGCGTCGCCTGATCATGCACGAGCGGCGCTGGACCATGCTGCTGATGGGTGTCGTCTGCGGCTTGATGGGTTCGCTGCCTTCCCTCATCTGGGCGCTGGGCGCGTTGACCCTGGTCTTCGCGCCCCTGCTGGTGCTGGCCTCGGTGTGGCTGTACACGCTGGTCTTTGCCTTCGCCTCGTTGTGGTTTGCGCACTTCACGCTGGCACAACTTCACCACCTGCGTCAGGCCGGCACGGCCGGGTCTGGCTCCTCACCTCTCACTGTCGAAGCACCCTCTTCATGAACATCGGCCTCATCATCCTTGGCGACGAGATCCTCTCGGGCAAGCGCCAAGACAAGCATCTGCCCAAGGTCATCGAGTTGCTGGCAGCGCGCGGACTGGCGCTGAAGTGGGCACGCTATGCCGGTGACGACCGCGACCTGATCACCCAGAACCTGCAGCACGCCTTTGCCAGCGGGGATCTCGTGTTTTCCTGCGGCGGCATCGGCGCCACGCCGGACGACCACACCCGCCAGAGTGCGGCTGCCGCGCTGGGCGTGCCTTTGGCGCTGCATCCGCAGGCCCGTGACTTGATCTTGGAGCGTATGCGCGACGTGGCGGCGGAGCAGGGCCTGCCCTTTGAACCCGAGCGCCCGGACAATCTGCACCGCCTCAACATGGGGGTCTTCCCCGAAGGTGCGTCCATCATCCCCAACCCGTACAACAAGATTGCGGGCTTCTCCGTGGGCGACGTGCACTTCGTGCCCGGCTTCCCGGTGATGGCCTGGCCCATGATCGAGTGGGTGCTGGATCAGCGCTACCCTCACCTCCATGGCGCACACGTGCAGCGTGAGCGCTCGGTCATCGTGCTGGGCGCGATGGAAGCCACGCTCACCCCGCTGATGGAACAGATCGAGCAGCGCTTTGCCGGCGTGAAGGTCTTCAGCCTGCCCAGTGTGGACCACCCCACCTACGGTCGCCACATCGAGCTGGGGGTGAAGGGCCAGGGCGACCTGCAGGAGCCTTTTGCGGCTCTCAAGGCCGGTTTGGCGAGCTTCCCGGTCGAGTTGGGCCCCGAGTTGGTGCGCTGATGCGGTAACGCACAGAATTGGTGCGCATTGCACCAAGTCAGAACTGTTCTTGATCTTCATGCCGGCCAAGCGCCGCAAGCTGGCAGGCAGCTTCCACCTCTGGGCTCATGGCGCCGATGGCTGTCTGCCGCTTCTGCGCCAACTTGGGGCGATGGGGGTCGTTTCGGGCACGCTTTCTGCTACACAATCCACGTCCGCTCAACGCGGGTGTCTCCCGGCGCAGGTCTAGCCACCTGCGCCGGGAGTCACGACGGAATTCCCCCATTCAAGTGCATCCACAGGAGATAGAGATGGCAAAGACGGTTGCCGACGTGATGAAGATGGTGAAGGACAACGAAGTCAAGTTCGTGGACTTCCGCTTCACCGACACCCGCGGCAAGGAGCAGCACGTGTCCGTGCCGGTGTCCGCGTTCGACGAGGACAAGTTCAGCGGGGGCCACGCCTTCGACGGCTCGTCGATCGCCGGCTGGAAGGGCATCGAGGCCTCCGACATGCTGTTGATGCCGGATCCGACCACCGCCAACATCGACCCGTTCTTTGAAGAGCCGACGCTGATCCTGACCTGCGACGTGCTGGAGCCCAGTGACGGCAAGCCCTACGAGCGCGACCCGCGCTCGCTCGCCAAGCGCGCTGAGGCCTACCTGAAGGCCAGCGGCCTGGGCGACACCGCCTACTTCGGCCCCGAGCCCGAGTTCTTCATCTTCGACCAGGTGCAGTGGAACATCGACATGTCCGGCTGCTTCGTCAAGATCGGCTCGGAAGAGGCCCCCTGGAGCTCCGGCAAGGACTTCGAAGGCGGCAACATGGGCCACCGCCCGGGCATCAAGGGCGGTTACTTCCCTGTGCCGCCGGTGGACCCCTTCCAGGACATGCGCTCCGAGATGTGCCTGCTGCTTGAGCAGGTGGGCATCCCTGTCGAAGTGCACCACCACGAAGTGGCGGGCCAGGGCCAGAACGAGATCGGTACCAAGTTCAGCACGCTGGTGCAGCGTGCCGACTGGCTGCAGCTGCAGAAGTACATCATCCACAACGTGGCGCACGCCTACGGCAAGACGGCCACCTTCATGCCCAAGCCCATCGTGGGCGACAACGGCAGCGGCATGCACGTGCACCAGTCCGTGTGGAAGGACGGCAAGAACCTGTTCGCCGGTGACGGCTACGCCGGCCTGAGCGAGTTCGCGCTGTACTACATCGGCGGCATCATCAAGCACGCCCGTGCCCTGAACGCCATCACCAACCCCGGCACCAACAGCTACAAGCG
>CAISJH010000558.1 GCA_903885585.1 uncultured beta proteobacterium | reverse complement strand
GCCCGCTGGGTGGACGCCCGCGTCACCGACGATCAAGCCCTGCAGCGTTGGGGCATCAGCGCTGGTAACGCTCCAGCCGCGTAAGTCGATCAGGCGCACCACGCCCGACCGTGGTCTGGTGTGCGACCCCTGGAGCTTGATAAACCGGGCGGCGCGTGCTCTGGGTCGACCGCCAGTCGTCCTGGCGGCGCGTTCAGTTCAGAACGCGGGCGGGAGGGGCGGGTTCACCGCCCCCAGAGGGGGCCGGCCCTCCCAAGCCCCATTCCGAGGTGGCCAGCGCACTCTCCACCAGCTTCAGCAGGCCGTGGGCCAGGTCTTCGCCAAAGGCCAACTCCAGGCTGCGGCCCGCAGCGTCCCGGATCACCAGCACCACCGCCTGCCCTTGGGCCGGCCTCAGATCGATGGCCGTGGGCAGCACGGGTTCTGGTCCCAAGGGCTGCTTGGCGCTGGAGGTGTCGAACTGCGTCTTGAAGTCTGCCGACTGCAGCGCACGCTCCCGGGCAGCCTCGGCCAGCATGTCACGCGCTTCGGGCACCGCCATCGCCGCTGGCGCCGTGCGCTTGACGGCCAGGCCGGACACCATGCCGCGGAAGTGCGGCCACAGCCGCATCACCATCCGCCGGGTCAGCCAGATCGGGAACAGCTGTTCATCACGCGTGCGGATCTGCAACAGCAGGCGGTCGGCCAGCGGGTCGTACTTGACCTGGATCTGATGGATGTCCATGAAAGCATTCTAGAAACCTACCTTGGCGCGTGAGCGACTTGAAAAAACGATTCCGGCCCCTCAAGTCCAGACCATCACGCAGGAGGAACCATGCGACTCGACAAACTGACCACCGCCTTTCAGCAAGCCTTGGGCGAGGCCCAGAGCTTGGCCGTGGCGCGCGACAACCCCTACATCGAACCCTCTCACCTGCTGCTGGCGATGCAGCAGCAGCCCGACGGCCCCAAGGCGCTGCTGGACCGTGCTGGCGCCAACACCGCGGCTCTGAAGACGGCCATGGAGACTGCACTCAAGGGCCTGCCCAGCGTGCAGGGCGGCGGACAGGTGCAGGCGGGTCGTGACCTGGTGCAGTTGCTGCAGGCGGCTGACAAGGAAGGCACCAAGCGCGGTGACCAGTTCATCGCCAGCGAGATGTTCCTGCTGGCGCTGGCCGACGCCAAGACTGATCTGGGCGGCGTGGTGCGCGGCCACGGCCTGACGCGCAAGTCGCTGGAGGCCGCTATCGAGGCCGTGCGAGGCGGCCAGAAGGTGGATTCGGCCGAAGCCGAGGGCCAGCGCGAGGCGCTGAAGAAGTACACGCTGGATCTGACCGAGCGCGCGCGCCAGGGCAAGCTGGACCCGGTGATCGGCCGCGACGACGAGATCCGACGCGCCATCCAGGTGCTGCAGCGTCGCAGCAAGAACAACCCGGTGCTGATCGGCGAGCCCGGCGTGGGCAAGACCGCCATCGTCGAGGGCCTGGCCCAGCGCATCGTCAACGGCGAGGTGCCCGACACCCTCAAGGACAAGCGCGTGCTGGTGCTGGACATGGCCGGCCTCTTGGCGGGTGCCAAGTACCGAGGCGAGTTCGAGGAGCGCCTGAAGGCGGTGCTGAAGGAAGTGGCCGCCGACGAGGGCCGCATCATCCTCTTCATCGACGAGTTGCACACCATGGTGGGCGCCGGCAAGGCCGAGGGCGCGATCGATGCGGGCAACATGCTCAAGCCGGCGCTGGCCCGGGGCGAGTTGCACTGCATCGGCGCCACCACGCTGAACGAATACCGCAAGTACGTGGAAAAGGACGCAGCGCTCGAGCGGCGCTTCCAGAAGGTGCTGGTGGACGAGCCCAGCGTCGAGGCCACCATCGCCATCATGCGTGGGCTGCAGGAGAAGTACGAGGTCCACCACGGGGTAGAAATCACGG
>CAISJH010000557.1 GCA_903885585.1 uncultured beta proteobacterium | reverse complement strand
GTGCGGCTGGCTGATTGGCGACGGGCCGCTCAGGCCCGACATCGAGCGTGAAATCGACGCCATGGGCCTGAAGGACCGGGTGCGCATCAGCGGATTTGTGCAGGACGTGCGGCCTCTGGTGGCTGCATGCGACGCCATGGCCATCACCTCCACTACGGAGACATTCTCCCTGGCGGCGCTGGAGGCCATGGCCCTGGGCAAGCCCATGCTGATGACCGATGTGGGCGGCGCCCGCGAACAGGTGCGCCACGGTCACAGTGGCCTGCTGGTGCCCGTGGGGGATGTGCAGGCCATGGCCGAGGGCTTGGCCCACTGGCTGGAGCCGACGACCCGACAGGCCATGGGCCGCCATGCCCAGGCCGTTGTCCATGCCGCCTTCGACATCGCCACCATGGTGCGGGCGTTTGAGGGGCAGTTTCGGGCGCTGGTGGAAGGCTGGCCACCTGAGCCTGTCACGGCACTTCACGCGTAGTCGGCCGTACGAGGTCTTGGCAAGGCGGCGCTCCTGCGCCACCTGAGGCCGGTGGGGTCCACCCCAAGGTTCACTTACCCCTCACAGCTACTTCATAAACCGCCCGCGTCTGCCGTGCGCTGCGGTCCCAATCAAAGCGTTCTGCCGCTTCCCGTCGGCGCTGGAGGCGCTCGCCTGGGCCGTCCTCGTGCTCCACGCGCTGGGCCAGACGAGCCAGGCTGTCGGACAGGGCCGTGACGTCGCCCAGCGGGAAGATGTTGTCCTGCGGCAGGCCCAACTCGCGGTGCGGCGGGATGTCGCTGGCCAGAGGAGTGATACCCCAGGACAGGGCCTCGAGCAGGGCGATGGGCAGGCCTTCGTGTGACGAGGGCAGCACGAAGACGCCGGCGTGCGCCAGCAGGGCCTGCAGCGTCTCGCCTGTCTGAAACCCCGTCATCACCACGCCTGGGCTCTGCGCGGCGGCCAGGGACACCTGCTGCGCGTAGGCGTCGGCATGGTCGGCCGCTCCCACGAGCGCCAGTTGCCAGCCTTGCAGCTGACCCCGAGCACGGGCTCTTGAGTAGGCCTCGATCAGGTCCAGATGGCGCTTCTCGGGCACCAGCCGGCTCACCAGGAGGACGTATCGCTGGGCCTGCAGGCCGAACTGGCTGAGCAAGTCGGCATTGGCCGGCGCGGTGGGGGGGGTCAGGCCGTTGGGGACGTGGTGGCCCTGCCGCCCGTGGCGGGTCTGCATGTCCCCTTGAATGGTGCGCGAGATCACGATCAACTCGTGCGCCCAGCGCGCCGCGAACGCCTCGCCGCGCTTGAGCACCCACCGCGCCAGAGGTCCCCACTTCTGCCGCTCATAGTCTGCGCCGTGGTGCGTCACCACCACGCGCAGGCCCAGCATCCGGGCCAGGGGCGTCCACAGCGCCGGGCCTATGGCCTGGATGTGCAGCACGTCGGGCCGGCTCACCACCGCGGCATGCATCACGGCCAGGAAGGTGTGGATGACCGCCTCCAGGTGCTTGTGCCTGGGCGCCCACAGCCGCCGCAGGCGTACGCCCTGCCACGTGCCATCAGAAGGCCCCCTCTGGTAGGGCGCTCGCGCCAACACCGTGACCGCGCAGCCCAGGGCCTGCAGTCGTGGGCAGAGTTGCTCTGCATGGGTTTCCACACCGCCCTGCACGCCTGGCAGACCCCGCAACCCTACCCAGGCGATGCGCAAGGGGCGTGCGCCTGGGGCCTCAGTGTGCGGGGGGTCAGATGGCAAGGCCTTGCGCATAGGTCAAAGCGTTGACTGTGGCGGCTTGCAGCGCCAACGGCCTGACTTAAATCAGTGTCGAACACTCGCTCGGGGGGGCTTGCGTCCCCTCAATCGTCCCCAGGCAGGCACGGGCTACCTTCGCAGCTGGTCCAGGCCCAGGTGGCCGCCAGCCGGTGGTGGACGGTGTCTCGGAAAGGATGTCATGTGCGGTTTCGCGGGGTTCTTTCAGCCGCAAGGGTTTCACAGCGTTCTCCACGGGCCGCTACGCGCACACCAGGCCGTGGATCTGGTGCGGTCGATGGCGCAGCGTCTGTCCCATCGCGGGCCGGACGATGCAGGTGTGTGGACGGATGAGACCCGGGGCATCGCGCTCGCGCACCGTCGCCTGTCCATCGTGGACCTGTCGCCCGCCGGCCATCAACCCATGGCCTCGGCCTCGGGGCGCTACGTGCTGGCGTTCAACGGCGAGATCTACAACCACCTGGACTGGCGCAGCGAATTGGAGAGCCTGACCGGCGCGGCACCTTGGCGAGGCACCTCCGACACCGAAACCCTGCTGGCGGGCATCGAGGCTTGGGGGCTTGAAGCGGCCTTGCGCAAGACGGTGGGCATGTTCGCCCTGGCGTTGTGGGATCGCTCCACGGCCTGTCTCACTCTGGCGCGCGACCGCGTTGGAGAGAAGCCGCTGTATTACGGCTGGCAGGGCAAGACGCTGGTCTTTGGCTCCGAGATCAAGGCCTTGCGGGCCCATCCGGACTTCAATGCACCGGTGGATCGCACCGCCCTGGCGCTGCTGGTGCGGTTTGGCGCCATTCCCGCGCCGCACTCGATCTACGAGGGTGTGCACAAGCTGATGCCGGGGTCCTGGCTCACGGTGGGTGGCCATGCCGTTGGCGGGCCGCTGCCGTCTCCCACGCGCTACTGGCATGTGGGCCAGGTCATCCAGGATGGTGAAGCCCGGCGCTTCGTGGGCACACCGCAGGACGCGGTGGAGGTCCTGGACCGGGTGCTTGGGGAGTCGGTGGCCGAGCAGATGGTGGCCGACGTGCCGCTGGGGGCCTTTCTGTCTGGCGGCATCGACTCCTCCACCATCGTCTCGCTGATGCAGGCCCGCTCGTCCCAGCCGGTGCGGACCTTCACGGTCGGCTTTGAGGAACACGACCACGATGAATCGGGCTACGCCAGGGCGGTGGCCCGGCACCTGGGGACGGCCCATACCGAGATACACCTGTCGCCCCAGGTGGCTCTTGACATCATTCCCAGCCTGCCCACGCTGTACTGCGAGCCCCTGGCCGATCCTTCGCAGATTCCGACGGCACTGGTCAGCCGTCTGGCCAGGACGCAGGTCACCGTCTCGCTGTCGGGCGATGCCGGGGACGAACTCTTCGCGGGCTATGCCCGCTACCGCTCGGCCCGGGCGTTGTGGCACCCTTGGGCGCGCCTGTCCCCGGCCGCCCGGCAGTCGGGCGCCCGCGCCTTGAAGCGCCTGCGCCCGCAAGCCTGGGGCCATGGCGTGACGGTCGTGCCTTCGGCCTGGAGGCCCGCGGCGCAGGCGGTCTCGGCGCTGGGAGACAGGTTGTACAAGGCCGCAGGCGTCTTCGAGGCTCCTGACGCGTCGGAGTTCTATCGGCGGCTGCTCAGCCAGTGGCCTGGCGAAGAGTCGCTGGTTTTGGGTGGGGCGGACGCCGCAGTCCCGGACGAACCGGCGCACGGCCTGGACGCGGATGGGATGCCCCTGCCTGGGTGGGCATGGTCCGGAGATGACGGCTTTGTGCACCAGATGATGGCCACCGACATGCAGGTCTATCTGCCAGACCATGTGCTGGCCAAGGTGGACCGGGCTGCCATGGCCGCCGGTCTGGAGACCCGGGTGCCCATGCTCAGCCCGCGGGTGATGGAGCTGGCCTGGCGCATGCCGATGGAGTTCAAGTTGCGCGGCGGTGAGAGCAAGTGGGTGCTGCG
>CAISJH010000556.1 GCA_903885585.1 uncultured beta proteobacterium | reverse complement strand
GATCTGCGCGCCGGCGAAGCCCATGTCCTTGGTCAGCGCGCCCAGCACGTCGCCGGCGCGGATCTTCTCCTTGCGCCCGCCCAGCATCTGCAGCGTGGCCATGGGGGGACGCAGCGGGCCGCGCTCGCCGCTGGCGGCCGGTACCTCAAGCTCTGACAGCGGGTGCCAATCGACCTCAGCGCCTTGCGCCGCCTCGATGCGCCCCACGCGGCCCATCTCCTCCATGCTGGCCAGGCTGAAGGCACGGCCCGAGGCTGCGGCGGGTGCCCCGTCGCCGGCCGTGTTGGCCTTCTCCACCTGTCCCGTCTGGCCTGTCTGTCCTGTTTGTCCTATGCGTCCCACACGCCCGATGCGGTGCGTGTGCACAGCCACCTCGGGCGAGATGTCCACGTTGATGACGGCTTCGAGCTGGCTCAAGTCCAGGCCGCGGGCGGCCAGGTCGGTGGCCACCAGCACGCTGCAGCTGCGCTGCGCAAACTGCACCAGCACCTGGTCGCGGTCGCGCTGGTCCAGGTCGCCGTGCAACTCCAGAGCGACGACACCTTGGGCCTGCAGCACGGCCACCAGGTCGCGGCATTGCTGCTTGGTGTTGCAGAAGGCGAGCGTCGACACCGGACGGAAGTGGTTGAGCAGCAGCCCCACGGCGTGCAGGCGCTCGTCCTCCCGCACCTCGTAGAAGCGCTGGCGGATGGTCTGCGGCGCGTGCGCTTCAGTCAGCTGCACGATCTGCGGCTCGCGCATGTGCTTCGCGCCGAGTGCCATCACGCCCTCGGGGTAGGTGGCCGAGAACAGCAGGGTCTGGCGCGTCTTCGGGCAGGCGCGCACCACCTGGGCGATGTCGTCGGCAAAGCCCATGTCCAGCATGCGGTCGGCCTCGTCCAGCACCAGGGTGTTGAGCGCTTCGAGGTTCAGAGTTTGCCGCTCCAGGTGGTCCAGGATGCGGCCGGGCGTGCCCACCACGACGTGGGCGCCATGCTCGAGGCTCGCGATCTGCGGGCGCATGGTGGCCCCGCCGCACAGCGTGAGCACCTTGATGGAGTCCTCGGCGCGCGCCAGACGGCGGATCTCCTGCGTCACCTGCTCGGCGAGTTCGCGCGTGGGGCACAGCACCAGGGCCTGCACGGCAAAGCGCCGCGGGTTGAGGCTGGCCAGCAGGGCCAGGGCAAAGGCGGCGGTCTTGCCGCTGCCCGTGCGGGCCTGGGCGATCAGGTCGCGCCCGCCCAGGGCCAGCGGCAGGGTGGCCGCCTGGATCGACGTCATCTGGGTGTAGCCCAGGCTCTGCAGGTTGGCCAGGACGTGCGGGGCCAGCGGCAGGCGGGCGAAGTCCATCTCGCCTGGCGGGGGTGCGGGAACGGAGCGTGTGGTCAGGTCAGCGGTCATGGGAAATTGGATCGTTTTGAAGGGCCGCGCGGTTTACGGGCCGGCTTGGGCGCATGCACCATTTCGCAGGGGCTATGCCTATGGCGTCGGCCCATCGTTTGCGGACTGCGTCTCGCGCAGCTTGTCCTTGCGGCTCTTGCGCCGGCCCTTGATGCCACCGTTCGGGTCCAGGCCCTTGCGTGGAGTTGCCGGGTCATCAGCCTGTGCAGGCACAGGCGCCTTGGCCGGCGAGGCCTCGGGTTCGAAGCCCGGTACCTGCTCGCGCGCTACCCGCTGTCCCTGGCGCTTTTCGATCAAGCGGAAGTGGGCTTCCTGGGCGGGGTCGTCGGCGGCAATGAAACTCACGGCCACGCCGGCCGCGCCCTGCCGGGCGGTGCGCCCGATGCGGTGGATGTGCGTGGCCGGCGAGCGTGCGAGTTCGTAGTTCACTACGGCGGGCAACTGCTCGATGTGGAGCCCGCGCGAGGCCATGTCGGTGGCCACCAGCACACGCACGGCCCCGCTGCGGAAGTCCGCCAGCGCACCGGTGCGCGCGCCCTGGCTCAGCTCGCCATGCAGGGCCGCGGCGCCCAAGCCCGCCGCATTGAGCTTGGATGCCACGTGCTCGGTGGCATAGCGCGTGGCCACGAAGACCAGCACACGCGGCCAGCCTTCGGTACGAATGAGGTGGCGCAGCAAGGGGGTGCGCTGGGCGGTGTCGACCTGCAGCGCGCGCTGCACCAGGGTGGAGGGCAGCGTGGGGGGCAGGGTGGGCCCAGGCGCGGTCTTGGCCTCTGCGGTCGGGCGGGCCGTGCGTGCGCTGTTGGCGGCGAGGCTCGATGCCGCGGCCGACGCCTGCGCTTGCGTGGGGTCGTCGGACGTTTCGGGGGCGGTGGGACGTACGACCGCCTGCCTGGATGGTGAGCTGACGGGGCGTTCATCCGCGGCTGCCGGCACCACGTCGATTTCCACCGGGTCGTGCAGCAGGTCCTGCGCCAGGGCCATCACTTCGGGGCCGAAGGTGGCCGAGAACAGCCACTGCTGGCGGCGCCGAGGCAGCAGGCCCAGCACCCGGCCGAGTTCATCGGCAAAGCCGTCTTCCAGCAGGCGGTCGGCCTCGTCCAGAACCAGCGTTTCCAGGCGGTCCAGTCGCAGGCCGCTGTGGGCCTGCTCGGGCCCTCGCGCGCGGCGCCGAGCCACCAGATCCAGCAACCGGCCGGGGGTGGCGACCACCACGTCGGCCCCCCCGCGCAGTGCCATCAGCTGTGGGTTGACCGAAACCCCGCCGACCAAGGTGACCACCTTGATCCGCAGTGCCAAGGCCTGCGTGTAGGCGAGAAAGGTGTCGGTCACCTGAAGCGCCAGCTCGCGCGAGGGCACCAGCACCAGGGCCCGCGCCGGGCGCGGCGACTCGGGCTCGGTGTGCAGCAGTTGAAGCAGGTTCTGCAGCACAGGCAGCACGTAGGCCAGCGTCTTGCCTGAGCCGGTGACGGCCGCACCGATGAGGTCGCGGCCCGCCAGCGCAGCGGGGATGGCCGCTGCCTGGATGGGTGTGGGCCGCAAGTGCCCGCGCTGGGCGAGAGTGCGCAACAGGTCGGGGTGCAACCCCAGGGATGCGAAGGAGGCAGAGGACATGGGGGATTGTGGCCGGGGCGTGCCCTCGCACCAGCTTCGCCTCGTGACGACGCAAAGCTCGGATGCTCTCTTGGCGGGCTCTTCTCTAGCGATCCGTCACGCCGCCCACCCAGGTCTGTGCGAAGGCGGGCAAGTCCGTGGCAAATACGAGCGCATCCAGCAGGTTCTCGCGCGGCGCACCGGCCAGTGGGTCGACCGATGTGTCCATCACGAGGAAGTCCGCAGGGGCCCCGGGGACGAGGCCCACCTTCCGCCTGCCTGCGGCTGAGGCGCCACCTTGCAGCATGGCCTGGAACAGGCGCTGTGCCGTTGAAGGCTCGCCCGATTCGGG
>CAISJH010000555.1 GCA_903885585.1 uncultured beta proteobacterium | reverse complement strand
CTGGTGGCCGAACAGGTCAAAGTCGATCCACTCGGGCGAACTGCGCCCCTCAGGACAGCCCAGCAGCCCGCCATAGAAGCCGCGCGCGACCTCCAGGTCGTGCACGGGAAAGGCCAGGTGAAACGGGCGGGGGGTGGCGGCAGCAGTGTTCAAGAGGGTTCTCCAGTCGATGCCTCGCGCAGAGGGCCTGGGCGTGGCGCAGGGATGGCTTGTGTGTGGGGTGTTTACAGATGGGGGCTTGGGCCCCGGGTGGGCAAAGCCCGTTGCAAGGCAGGATTCTGCGCCCACTGGCCGGCGGGTGGCGCGACAGCCCTGGTCAGGCGATGTTCAGCCAGACCCTGCTGACAGAATCCACGGCAGCGCCTATGAACTTCTCCACCTCACCCCGCGTGCTGTCGCTCATCCCGCCGATGACGCAGCTGAACACGCCCTACCCCTCCACGGCCTACCTCACGGGGTTTCTGCGCTCGCGCGGGGTGCAGGCCGCCCAGGCCGATCTGGCGCTCGGCCTGGTGCTGGAACTGCTGAGCGCCCAGGGCTTGCGGGAGATCCATGCCATGGCGCAGTCGCTGCCCGATGCGCAACGCAGCGCGCGGGTGCAGGCCTTCAGCGCGCAGTTCGAGCGCTACGCCGCCACCATCACCCCCACCATCGCCTTCCTGCAAGGGCGCGACGCCACGCTGGCGCACCGCATCGTCGGCCGGCAGTTCCTGCCCGAGGGCGAGCGCTTCGTCTCGCTGGACGCCTACGTCGACCCCGACGACCCGGAAGGTGGCGACCCCCTGGCCTGGGCCTTCGGCGCGCTCGGCCAGCAAGACCGCGCCCGGCATCTCGCCACGCTCTACCTCAACGACCTGGCCGACGTGGTGCGCGACGCCGTGGACCCGCGCTTCGAGTTCGTGCGCTACGCCGAAAGCCTGGCAATGAGCCAGCCCAGCTTCGACCCGCTGGCGCAAGCCCTGGCCGCGCCGCTGAACCTGGTGGACCGCACGCTGGAGCGCCTGACGCGCGAGACCCTGGCGCAGCACCAGCCCACGGTGGTGTTGCTGTCGGTGCCCTTTCCTGGCGCCGTCTACGGGGCGCTGCGCATCGCGCAGGCCATCAAGGCCGAACACCCGGACATCCGCATCGCACTCGGCGGCGGTTACGTCAACACCGAGCTGCGCGAGCTGGCCGAGCCGCGCTTGTTCGACCTCGTCGATGCCGTGACGCTGGACGCGGGTGAGCGCCCGCTGCTCGCGCTTCTGGAGCACTGGCACGGTACGCGCTCGCGCAGCCGGCTGGTGCGTACCTTCATGCGCGACGAAGTGAGCGACGAAGCGCTCGATCAGCAGGGCACCGTGCGCTACCTGAATTTCGCCGAGGCCGATATCCCCTTCGAGGCCGTGGGCACCCCCACCTGGGACGGCCTGCCGCTGCAGCGCTACCTGTCTCTGCTGGACATGCTCAACCCCATGCACCGGCTGTGGTCCGACGGGCGCTGGAACAAGCTCACCGTCGCGCACGGTTGCTACTGGAAGAAGTGCAGCTTCTGCGACGTGAGCCTGGACTACATCTCGCGCTTTGACGCGGCTTCAGCCCAGACCCTGGCCGACCGCATCGAGGCCATCGTGGCCGAGACCGGGCAGACCGGCTTTCACTTCGTGGACGAGGCCGCGCCGCCCAAGTCGCTCAAGGCCCTGGCCCAGGAACTGCAGCGCCGCCAGCTGGCCATCAGCTGGTGGGGCAACGTGCGCTTCGAGAAGACCTTCACACCCGAGCTTTGCCTGGAGCTGGCCGACAGCGGCTGCATCGCCATCTCCGGCGGGCTGGAGGTGGCCTCCGACCGGCTGCTGCAGCTGATGAAGAAGGGCGTGTCGGTGGAGCAGGTGGCGCGCGTGACCAAGGCCTTCTCCGACGCCGGCATCCTGGTGCATGCCTACCTGATGTACGGCTTTCCCACGCAGACGGTGCAGGACACCGTGGACGCGCTGGAGTACGTGCGCCAGCTGTTCGAGAACGGCTGCATCCAGTCGGGCTACTTCCACCGCTTTGCCTGCACCGTGCACTCGCCCGTGGGCCAGCGGCCGCAGGACTACGGTGTGACGCTGCAACCCCTGCCGCCCGGGGCGTTTGCCAAGAACGACATCGGCTTCATCGACCCCACCGGCACCGACCACGACACGCTCGGCGTGGCGCTGAAGAAGGCCCTGTACAACTACATGCACGGCATCGGCCTGGAG
>CAISJH010000554.1 GCA_903885585.1 uncultured beta proteobacterium | reverse complement strand
TTTGCCGAATGGGTGCGGTCCGATGAGCAGCGTGACGATCGCAGCGCCTCCTTGCGCTATGTTTCGCCGGAGATGACGGGTGTGGAAGACCTGGACCGTCACGGCCGCTGGGAGCGCCACCCCGAGTTCGGCATGGTGTGGTCGCCGCTGGTGGTGACGGCGGGGTGGGCGCCTTTCAAGCATGGTCGCTGGATCTGGCACGTCCGCTGGGGCTGGACCTGGGTGGACCAGGCGCCGTGGGGCTTTGCGCCCTTTCACTATGGGCGCTGGGTGCTCTGGGGTCACCGCTGGGTCTGGACGCCCGGCCCGCGGGTGGAGCGGCCCGTCTTCGCCCCCGCGTTGGTGACTTTCACCGGCCCGTCGGTGGGTGTGAACATCGTGATCGGCCCGTCCAGGCCTCCGGTGGCCTGGGTGCCCCTGGCGCCGCGTGAGCCATACCGGCCCTGGATCGGTCATCGCCCCCATCCGGTAGCGCCTGCGCACCGGCCACACGAGTGGCACGGGCAGCACGGGCAGCACGGGAAACAGGGTCCGCAGCTCCCGCATGCACAGGAGCCTGCTTACCGCCCCTCACCCGTGGCACCGCCTTCCCGGCCCCATGCAGGTGACGTGGTGTCACAGCCCGATCGCCGTCACACGCCCGGGGCTGTGCCCGTGCGGCCTGCGCCGATGCCGGTGTACACCGAAGGTCGTTCGCGTGAGACGGATGATGTGCTGGTGCCGCCAGCGTCCTCCCGAGCACCTGAAGCGCAGCGACCGCCGCGGGCTGCTGTCCCCGCTGTCGTGGCGGCTCCTGCCCCCGCGCTGCGGCCACTGCCGGCGGAGCCCCGAGCCCAGGCACGTCCTGAGCCTGCAGCCGCCAGGGGCGAACGGCCTGAGAGGCCTCACCAGACGGACCGAGCCGACAAGGAAAAGGGAGAGCGTGTAGATCGCGGTGAACGCGGTGAACGCTCGGGCAAGCCCGATCCTGCGGAAGGACGGGGCCGCTCCACCACCGAGCATCGACCCCGCGACCAGCGTGAGCGGGCACAGATGTTGTGAGCCACCCCAAGGTCCGGGTTACGCCTGGCCCAGCCCCCCGCGGGGGCGCTAGAAAACTTGGGGCGGCCGGGCGTTTTCTGAAGAGGCTCAGCCTCTGGCGCGGCCCGCGGCCACCACCAGCGGCTTGAGCACCGGCCACACGTTGTCCAGAATGCGGCTGTGAGCCTGCGCCGTGGGGTGGATACGGTCGGGCTGGAACATCAGGTCGGCATCCGGTCCATCGGCCACGTTCTTCAGCAGGAAGGGCACCAGGGCAGCGCCCTCGGCCTTGGCCACCTGGGCGAACGAGGCAGCAAACTCTTCCGCATAAGCCTTGCCATAGTTGGGCGGCAACTGCATGCCGGCAATCAACACCCGCGCCCCTGCCGCGCGCGCCGCCTTGGCCATGTCGGTGAGGTTCTGGCGCGTGGCGCTCATGGGCAGGCCCCGCAGCGCATCGTTGCCGCCAAGCTCGATCACCACCACGGCCGGACGATGTCGTGTCAGCAGCCCCGGCAACCGGGCTTTGCCGCCTGAGGTGGTGTCGCCGCTCACGCTGGCGTTCACCACGGTCCCTCTCAAGCCTTCGCGCTGCAGTCGCTGCTCCAGCAGCGCCACCCAGCCTTGGCCGCGTGCGATGCCGTACTCGGCTGACAGGCTGTCGCCCACGACCAGGATCACGGGCGCTTCGGCCTTGCTTGCCCCTTGCGCGTGGACGGGCGTCGAGTTCACGCAGGCGACGAGACAGGCCGCAAGGCTACAGTGCAGAAAACGCCGCCGTCCGGTCTCGGCGCCGTCACCATCCACCCCGTACCCACACCCACCCTGACGCATGACCGATCCCATCATTGCTGTGCGCCATGTCACCAAGCGGGTGACCGATTCATCTGGCACGCTGACGATTCTCGACGACATCGATTTCTCGCTGCAGCCCAGGGAATCGGCGGCCATCGTCGGGGCCTCGGGCTCGGGCAAGAGTACCTTGCTGTCGCTGATGGCGGGGCTCGACACGCCCAGCCAGGGCACGGTGATGCTGGCCGGGCAAGACCTCTTTGCGCTGGACGAGGATGCGCGCGCCGCCGTGCGGGCCCAGCGCGTGGGCTTCGTCTTCCAGAGTTTCCAGTTGCTGCCCAACCTGACGGCGCTGGAAAACGTGATGCTGCCGCTGGAGTTGCTGGGCCGCGCTGGCGCGCGAGCCGCGGCCACCGAGATGCTGGGTCGCGTGGGCTTGTCCGAGCGCCTCAAGCACTATCCCCGGGTGCTCTCGGGTGGCGAGCAGCAGCGGGTGGCTCTGGCCCGCGCCTTCGTCGTGGAGCCGGCCGTGTTGCTGGCCGACGAGCCCACGGGCAGTCTGGACTTCGCCACGGGTGAGCGTGTCATGGGGCTGATGTTCGACATGAACCGCGAAGCTGGCACCACGCTGGTGCTCGTCACGCATGACCGCGCCATCGCCGCACGCTGCGACCGGCAGCTGCACATCGAGGCCGGACGTCTCGTCGACTGAAATCAAGGAGCGCGGTTTGCGCCCCGTGAAATGAAAAGGGGCGGTTGATGCCGCCCCTCGATCACTTGGATTCAGCTCACTGGCTGAACTTGTAATCCGTCTTGGCCGACTTGCGCAGCTTTTCCTGGAAGTCCTGCAGCTTGGTCTGCTCGAGGCGCTGCTTGATCTGGTCCTTCACGTCATTGAAGGCCGGAAACTGCGCCTCGCGGGTGTCGTCCAGGCGGATGATGTGGAAGCCGAACTGGCTCTTCACCGGCACGTCGGTCATCTCGCCCTTCTTCAGCGCCGCCATCGCCTTGCCGAACTCCGGCACGTAGGCGTCGGGCTTGGCAAAGTCGAGGTCGCCGCCGCGCTCGCCAGAGCCCGGATCCTTGGAGTTCTTCTTGGCCAGGTCCTCGAACTTGGCCCCGCCCTTGATCTGAGCAATCAAGGCCTTGGCTTCTTCTTCCTTCTCCACCAGGATGTGGCTGGCGCGGTATTCGGTGCCGCTGGCCTGGGCCTTGAACTTGTCGTACTCGGCCTTGGCTTCCGCGTCGGTGGCCGGGTTCTTCTTGCGGAAGTCCTCGAACATTTCGCGGATCAGGATGCTTTGGCGGGCCAGCTCGAGCTGGGCGCGGTAGTCGGCCGAGGCCTGGATGCCGCGCCGCTCGGCCTCCTGGGCGAAGATCTCGCGCAGCACCGTCTCGTCACGGATGCGCTGGTCGGAGCCCGGGGGCAATTGCTGGCCCGAGCGGGTCACCTGCTGGATCAGAGCGTCGGCGCGCGACTTCGGCACCGCCTTGCCGTTGACCACGGCGATGTTCTGAGCGTGGGCAGCCATCGGCAGGGCCAGCACCAGGCAGGCCGCTGCGGCCAGGCCGCGAAGGGCGTGAATCTTGGTCTTCATGAAACGGGCTTTCGTGAGCGTGCACGGCCTGCAGTGTCAGGCACGGTGGGGGTTCTCAGGGATGTGGGCTGTCGAGGAGGGTCAAGCCGGTGCAAGGGCCGGCAGCTTCAGCGTTCAGGGCGTCTGCGCGTCAATGGCCAGTGCATGAATACCGCGGGGCATCCAGGCTGCCAAAGCATCATAAACGAGGCGGTGCCGCGCCACACGGTTCAGCCCGGCGAAGCGCTCGCTGCGGATGCGCACCGTGAAATGGCGCCCTTCCCGGGCACCGGCGTGCCCAGCGTGCAGGTGGCTGTCGTCGATGACTTCCAGCGCCACGGGCAGCAGGGCCGCCCGGAGGGTGGTATCGATGTCCTCAGCGCTGGGCGCCCCGGGCGTGCTTGGTGAGGGGGTCACGGACGGTCTCCTGTGGCGGGGTCAGGGTGGCGGTCTTCTTGCCTTGCTGCGGCAGCATCGGCTGCCTCGGACGGGAGGTGGCGGCTGATCCACAAGCCTTGCACCACCATGAACACCAGCATCAGCCCGATGCCGCCGAACA
>CAISJH010000553.1 GCA_903885585.1 uncultured beta proteobacterium | reverse complement strand
GGAAAAGTTCTACTTCGACACCATCACGCACGACCCGCTGATGGTGCGCCGGCTCATCGACCGCTTCGGCGCTGACCACGTCATCCTGGGCACCGACTACCCCTACGACATGGCCGATGACGACCCGCTGGGCACCATCGCAGAGATCAAGCGGCTGCCCAAGGCCGACCGTGAGCTCGTGGTCGGTGGGAACGCGGTGCGCCTGCTGAAGATAAAGCTGCCGAAGGTGCAGGCGAAGGCTGCGCCGAAGACAGCGAAAGTGCCGGCGACGAAGGCCGCAGCCAAGAAAGCGCAAACGCCAACGGCCAAGGCCGCTCACAAGCCCTCTGCCAAGGCAGCTTCCAAGCCAGCTTCCACG
Source organism: uncultured beta proteobacterium (assembly GCA_903885585.1). Classification (GTDB taxonomy): domain Bacteria; phylum Pseudomonadota; class Gammaproteobacteria; order Burkholderiales; family Burkholderiaceae_C; genus Rubrivivax. Next base: position 18,537 of record CAISJH010000553.1, on the reverse strand, counting down.
CCCTCTACCAAGGCGGCAGCCAAGACCACATCGGCGGCCAAGCCGGCAGCCCCGGCCAAGCCCAGGCGCAAGGCCTGATCAACGGCTGATCAAGCGGCTGCAGGCGGCGCTTGCAGCCGCATCGGGCGGTTCAGCGGTGGCGGGGTCTGCGCTCCGTTCATCACGATGGACAGCATCGTGTAGTAGCCCACGATACCCAACAGATCCACCACACCTTGCTCGCCCAGCACCTCGCGGGCGGCCGCCCAGGTGGTGTCGCTCACGCGCCGCTCGCGCAAGGATTCCTGCGTGAAGTCGTGCACCAGGGCCTCATCAGCGCGCTCGAAGTCTGGCCGGCGGCCAGCCGCCAAGGCCTCCACCGCTGCGGGCGAAATGCCTTCGCGCAGGGCGATTGGGGCATGGATAGCCCACTCCACCTGCTGCATCCAGTGGCAGGCCGTCACCAGGATCGCCAATTCGGACAGCCGCAGACCGATGGCACTGCGGTAGCGCAGGTACTCGCCCGTGCGTTGTACATGGGTGCACAGCTCCGGACTGCGCAGCAGCGGGATGAAGGGCTCGACCAGTTCACCACGCGGGCCGTTCATGATCTCCTGGGCACACTCTCGTTGAGCCTCGCTCCAGGTGGCAGAAGGCAGCGGCGGCAAGCGGTCGCCAGAAGTGTGATCGTTCATTGTCGGCTCCAGGAGAGGTGGGTTCAGGTTGCCAGGTGACGGGCGGGCTGCGCCGCCGGCGGTTGGACGAAAGCCGAGCGGTGACCGTAGCGTTCGAGGTCGATGGCGGTCTCGTGCAGCACCTGATGGCGCCGGTCGGCCGGGTTCAGGGCGTCGGCGGGCGCCTCTTCCCCGGCGTGCTCCATGTAGTGGCCCAGCCAGCGCGCCCGGGCCAATGCCGACTGACCTGCGGGGCGCCGCAGCGCTTCGTAGGCGGCCAAAGCCTCATGAACTCGCGCATGCTCTCGCAGCGCATCGGCCAGGGCCACGGCATCCTCGGCGGCCTTGGTCACGCCCAGACCCAGGTGGGGCCGAGCCACGAAAGCCGCGTCGCCAAGCAGGGCCATGCGTTCAGCCTGCATCTGGGGCGACTCAAGATCGAAGATGGGCTGGAAGAAGGGCTGAGACGTGACCTCCAGCACCTCGGCAAACTGCGGCGCAAGCAGGCGCCGCGCGTCCTGCCGCATGGCAGCCACATGGCGGGCAGAGACCTTGTGCGGCGGGATGCCCTGTGGATGGTGCACGCCGTCGTCGTCAGTCAGCAGCGCATCCAGCGCCGCGCCATCCGCCACCGGGCGGTACCAAACGAAGTTGTAGGCCCGCCGGCCGGGGGCCGTGTCATGGTCGGCTCCGGCCACGGGGTACCCGATGATCTGCTCTCGCGGTGGCACGCAGAAACCGAAGTACGGAAACAGCGTCTGCCGGGTGAAGGACGACAGGCCGGACTCTTCCGCCACCCCTCTCCAGGCCACATAGCCGGCGTAGTGGGGCTGTGCCTGCGGAAACAGCCGCTGCCGCTGGGTCGAGCGGATGCCGTCAGCGGCCACCACCAGATCCGCGCGCCAGGTCTGCGATGACGTCTGGACGTCGCAGCCCTCGTCCGTGCAGTGCACCGACTGCACGGCGCATCCGAGGTGATAACGCTCCAGAGGGAACGCGCTGCGCAACATGTCGTACAGCCGGCTCCATGAGGTCAGCACCTGGGGCATGTCCAGGCGGTCCAGTGTCCGGCCGTCATCCCCGAGCATCACGCGCCCGGGGACTTCCACCCCCAGGGTGGCCTCAGAGGGCACGCCGCTGCGGCGCAAGGCCCGCACCAGGGCGTCGTGGGTGACGATGCCGGCGCCCCGACCACTCAGCGACCCCGAGGCCTTCTCCAGCACCTGCACGTCGTGGCCATCGCGCAGCAGCATGTTCGCGGCGAACAGTCCTCCCAGGGACCCCCCCACCACCAGGATGCGCGTCATGGGCTCAAACCCTTTCAAGAAAACACCGGACTGCTCCCAGTTTTCTTACGCCCCTGCGGGGGGCCGGTGCGGGCTCCGCCCGAACCTTGGGAGTGATCTTGCCAGCGAAGGACACGTGGACCTCAGGCCGCTGAGGAGGCCTCAGCGCTGGTCTCGGCAGCCGCCAGCGCAGCGCAATGGGCGTCCCAAGCCTGCTTCTCGCCCACGGGGTAGTTGAGTTCCACCATCACCCCGTTGGGGTCGTCCAGGAAGACCTGGTGCAGCCCCACGCCCGGCACCGTGCGCTCACGCCAGGCCACACCGGCGGACTGCAGCCGGGTCATCATGGCGGGCAGGTCCGTGGCAAAAAAGGCCACGTGGTCCACCGCCCCACTGCCCTGAAGGCTGGCCTCGTCGCGATCACCGAGGTAGGCCTGCAGCCCGGAGGGGTCGTTCCGGTCCAGCCCGATCACGTGAACCGCCGCATGGGCGTAGCTGGAGGTCGGACCCTGGTACAGCCACAGCCCAGGGAATGGGAAGTCCGGGCGCGGGCCCACCTGCAAGCCCAGCAGGTCCACGTAAAAGGCACGCGAGGCTTCGAGATCCAGCGTGCGGATGGAGAAGTGGTTGAGCGACAGCGTCATGAGGTGGCCTTTCGACGGGGGGCTTTGCGTGGTGCGCCGGCAGTGGGGCCTGACGGCGGCGAGGACATCTTGGCGAGCACATCAAAGACCGCTGCGGTGTCGTGCAGGCCGTGGCCCAGGCCCATGGCGGCGTCGTACAGCGGCACGGTCGCGGCAAACAGCGGCGCGGGCACGCCGTTGGCGCGCAAGGCGTCGCCAATGAGTTTCATGTCCTTCTGCCACACGCCAATCTTCATCGTGGCGTCTTTCCAGCCTTCGTTCTCCATCAACGGACCGCGCACTTGCAGCATGCGTGAGCCTCCAGCACCACCGGCCAACACCTTGACGGCGTCTGACGGTCGGATGCCCCAGCGTTGGCCCAGCAGCAGCGCTTCGGCCGTGGACACGTTGTGGATGGCCACAAGCAGATTGGCCATCAGCTTCATCTTCATGCCGTTACCAAAGGCGCCGAGGTTGAACTGCTCTCGCGAGAAGCCCTCGAACACAGGCTGCATGCGGCGGATCGCGCGCGCAGGCCCGCTGGCGTAGACGGTCAGGTCCTTGCGGGCTGCCTGGGCGCCCGTGCCCGACAGCGGGCAGTCCAGCAACACCACCCCGGCGCGCGCCAGCACATCCCGGGCGGCGCGCTTGTCCTCGATGTCCAGCGTGCTGGTCTCGGCAATCACCAGCCCCTTGGCCCCCGCGCCAGCCAGCTGGCGAGCGCAGTCCTGCAGGGCCGCAGCACTGGGCAGCGATGAGATCATCACGTCCACCTCGCGGGCGAGCGCGGCGGGGTCGGCGCAGACGCGTCCGCCGGCGGCGCGGTGACGGGCACGGGCCGCAGCCACCGGGTCAAAGCCGAAGACCGTGAAACCTGCCTTCATCAGGTTGCCGGCCATGGCGGACCCCATGATGCCCAGCCCGAGAACACCCACCCGCAGCGGCGCTGCTGGCAACGGTTTGGCAAGGTCCGCGACCTTGGTCTTGGTGCTCATTTGATCTCCAACAAGGGGTTTCGGCTAGACTAGTGTAGTCAAACGTAGCGTCGCCCGAACCCGCCTGGGCTTGCCATGACCCACTCCAACCACACTGCCGCCAGTCATCACGAAACCCCGCAGCCCGCCCAAGGCGTGCGCCCCGTGCGCACCGGCGTGGTGGGCTATGGGTGGTGGGGCAAGACCATCGCCCGGCAGATCGCCGCCTCACCCTGGCTGCAGTTGGCGGCCGTGGCGGAAACGCATGAACCGACCCGCACCTTGATGGCCGACGACCCCGTGCTGTCAGGCGTGGCGGTGCTCGACGGCGCGCAAGCCCTGCTGCGTCAGGAGGGCCTGGAAGCCGTGATCCTTTGCACGCCCCACGAACAGCACGCCGAACAGATCGTCGCGGCCGCGCAGGCGGGGTTGCATGTGTTCTGCGAGAAGCCGCTGTGCCTGACGCTGGAGGACGCGCGTCGTGCGGTAGCAGCCTGCGCCGCACACGGACGGGTACTGGGCATCGGGCACGAACGCCGCTTCGAGCCCGAGGTGGCGACGCTGCGCCGCATGATCGATGACGGCGTGTTGGGCACCGTGCTGCAGATCGAAGCCAACTTCAGCCAGGACAAGTTCTTCGCCCTGCCGAAGGACAACTGGCGCTTGTCCAACCGGCACGCTCCCGTGGGGCCGCTCACGGCCACGGGCATTCATCTCGTGGACCTAAGCATCGCGGTACTGGGACCGTGCGAGTCGGTCTGGGCGCGCCTGGCCACCCGGGGTTCCGACTTCGAAAACGGCGACACGCTGGCGGTCATGATGGCCTTCCCCCAGGGTGCCAACGCCATGATCAGCGCCGTGCTGGCCACCCCCTTCGAAGGACGCTTCGCCGTCTACGGCTCTAAGGGTTGGGTGGAGATCCGCGACCGCACGCACCCGGAGAACCCCACCGGCTGGGACATCACGGTGGCCCTGCGCGGGCAGGAACGGCACACGCGCTTTGCCGCGCCCGCGCCCTCGGTCAAGCTCAACCTGGAGGCCTTTGCCCAAGCAGTGCGAGGCGTCCAGCCCTACCCCGTCACTTCCACCGAGATGCTCGCCAACGTCGCCTCGCTGGAGGCCATCATGAAATCTGTCCAGGCCCTCGCACCGGTGGCCGTCGCGCAGCCCTGAACACACATCGGGCCCAGGCATGCGCGCAGGCACCTCCGCCAAATCCGCCTCGGGCACCTCCGCGGCCCTGGCCTCAATTGGCAAGGCCGACCAACCCCGTAGGGCCGCCCGTCGGCTGAGCGCCCCCGAGCGCGAGGCCCACATCGTGCAGGAGGCCGTGCACTTCTTTGCCGAGGTGGGCTTTGGCGGCGACACGCGCGAACTGGCCAAACGCCTGGGCGTGACGCAGTCCCTGCTCTACAAGTACTTCCCCAACAAAGAGGCCCTGATCAACCGCGTCTTCGACGTGGTGTACATGGGCCGCTGGAACCCGTTCTGGGAAAGCGTCATCCACGACCGCAGCGTGCCCCTGCAGGACCGGCTGACACGCCTGTACCTGGAGTACGCCAAGGCAGCCCTGACGCGCGACTGGGTGCGCATCTTCATGTTCTCGGGCCTGCGCGGCGAGAGCATCAACAGCCGCTACCTCACGGTGCTGCGCCAGCGCATTCTGGAGCCGATTGCGGCCGAACTGCGCCACGAGTTCGGCCTGCCCGACGTGACGGCCGTGCCACTGAAATCGGCCGAGATCGAACTGGTGTGGGGCATCAACGCGCGCGTCTTCTACTTCGGCCAGCGTCAGTGGATCTTCGACGTGCCGGTGCAGGACGACCTGCCCACCCTGATCAGCCTGACGGTGGAGCACTTTCTTGCCGGAGCCCGCGTGGTGCTGCCCAGACTGGTGGGGCATGATTCAGATCAATCGATCACTTCCCGGTAATCACATGACCACTCAAACCCCCATGGACACCACCGACCTGCGCCGGGCGCTCGGGCGGTTCGGCACCGGCGTGACCATCGTCAGCACGCTGGATGCACAGGGCGTACCGACGGGAGTGACGGCCAACTCGTTCAGCTCGGTCTCGCTGGACCCCCCCATCGTGCTTTGGAGTCTGCGCCGGGCCTCACCCAGCCTGGCCGCCTTCGATGCCACCGGACGCTTCGTCATCAACGTGCTGGCGCTGGAGCAGGTGGAGCTGTCCAGACGCTTTGCCAGCCCCGTGGCCGACAAGTTCGCCGGGGTGGGCCATACGCGGGGCCTGGGCGGCCTGCCGGTGGTGGAAGGATGCGCGGCCGTCTTCGAGTGCCGCACCGAGCAGCGCCTGGAGGTGGGCGACCACGTCCTCTTCCTGGGCCTCGTGGAGGCCTACGGTCACCAGGTCGGCCCCACCTTGCTGTATTGCCAGGGGCAGTACGCACAAGGCGTGAACCTCGAGACCCCCCCACCCCCCACCCCGACCGCCACAAGGACCGCACCATGCGCTACAGCACCTTCATGATGCCGCTGCACCCTCCGGGGCGCGACATCTCCCAAACCCTGCGGGAGGACCAGGAGGCCGTGCTGCTGGCCGACCGCCTGGGGTTCTCCGAAGCCTTCGTGGGCGAGCACGTCACCGACGCGGCCGAAACCGTCACCTCGTCCATGATGTTCCTGGCCTCGCTGGCCAGCCAGACGAAGCAGATCAAATTGGGCACGGGCACGATCAACATGCCCAACTCCCACCCTGCCGCAGTCGCCGCGCAGGCTGCCATGCTGGACCACCTGCTGCAGGGGCGGTTCATCATGGGCATCAGTCCCGGCGGGCTGATGTCGGACGCGGAGGTGTTCGGCAACTTCGGCCGCGACCGCAACGCCATGTTCGTCGAGTGCATCAACATGGTGCTGAAGATCTGGGAGAGCGAGCCACCGTATGATTTGCAGGGCCAGTTCTGGAATGTCTCCGTGGGCAAGACCATGATCCCGGAGATCGGCCAGGGCTACATCATGAAGCCCTTCCAGCGCCCCCACCCGCCCATCGTGGGCACGGCCGTGGCGCCTTTTTCGCAAGGCGTGACCGAGATGGCCAAGCGCGGCTGGGGGCCGATCTCGGCCAACTTCCTCATGCCCGAGTGGGTCAAGACCCACTGGCCCAAGTACGTGGAGGGCCGCACCGCGGTGGGCGCTGTGGCCTCCCCCGCCGAGTGGCGCGTGGCCAAGAGCATCTTCGTGGCCGACGACGAGGCCACAGCCCGCCGCTATGCCCTGCAAGCCGGCGGGCCTTACCACTTCTACTTCAAGCAACTGGTGCGCAAGCTCGTGGGCGGCGGGCGCAGCAACCTGTTCAAGACCGACCCCGCCATGCCCGAAAGCGAGGTGACGCCCGACTACGTCACCAACCGCCTGGTGCTGGCCGGCACGGTGAACTCGGTGGTCGACCAGATCCTGGCCTTCCGCGAGCAGGTGGGTGACTTCGGCACCCTGGTCTACGCCTGCCATGACTGGCAGGACCCGGCGCTGGGCAAGCGATCCATGGAGCTGTTTGCTACCGAAGTGATGCCGCGCGTGAACGCGGCGATCGGAGCCCCCAGCCACTGAACCGCAGGCCCGTGTCTGCACAAACCCGAGCCATCAGAAGCGCATCGCCATCCTCACCCCTTCCCTCCACCGTCTTCAACTCCCGCACATCACCATGGCCTTGACCCACTCGTTTTCTTCGATTGCGCTGGAAGGCGCGCTGGGCATCGCCCAAGCCACGCTGGCCAAGGGCCGCGAGGCCGGCATGCTGCCGCTGGCCGTGGCCGTGCTGGACCCGCGCGGCACGGTCAAGGCCTTCCTCGCCGAAGAGGGCACCAGCCTGTACCGCTTCCAGATCGCCCGCGGCAAGGCGCTGGGCGCCTTGGGCATGGGCTTCGGCGGGCAGGAACTTGAAAAGCGCTACGGCCACGTGCCGGGCTTCATCCAGGCGGTGCAGGGCTTGAGCGAGGGCAATCTGGTGCCTGTGCGCGGCGGCGTGCTGATCCGCGACGCGCAGGGCCAGTTGCTGGGTGCGGTGGGCGTCAGCGGAGAGACCTCCGCCAATGACGAGATCTGCGCGGTGGCGGGCATCGAGTCCGCCGGCCTGGTGCCCGACTGCGGCGGCCCCAAGCCCTGAACAACACCTCACACCAGACCACGGAGGCCCCATGAAGGCACGCATCGGCGACATCGACATCCACTACGAGATCTCGGGTCAGGGCCCGTGGGTCACCCTGTCCCACTCGTTGGCCGCGCACGGGGGCATGTGGGCTCCTCAGGTGGAGGCGCTGAGCGCGCATTTCACGGTGCTCAACGTGGACACGCGTGGCCACGGTCAGACCGACGCCCCGCCGGGGCCCTACAGCCTGGAGCAGATGGCTGATGACGCGCGCGGCCTGCTGGCGCATCTGGGCGTGGCGCGTACCCACTGGCTGGGCCTGTCCATGGGCGGCATGATCGGGCAGGTGATGGCCTTGCGCCACCCCGAAGTGCTGGACCGCGTGGTCCTGGCCGATACCACGGGCCAGGGCGCCCCGAACGCCGTGCAGATGTGGGCCGAGCGCGCGCAGGCCGCGCGCGCCTCTGGCATGGCGGCCCTCGTGGAGGGCACGCTGTCGCGTTGGTTCACAGAACCCTTCCGCCACCGCGAGCCAGCCCTCATGACCCAGATCGGCGCCATGATCGCCGGCACGCCCGTGGAAGGCTATGCCGGTTGCTGTGCCGCCATCGCAGGCGTCAACACGCTGGAGGGGCTTCGTGCGCTGGGGCGTCCCGCTCTGGTGCTGGTCGGGGATCAGGACCAGGGAACACCGCCCGCCATGGCGCAGCGCATCGCCGAGCACTGGCCCGGCGCCCGGCTGCAGGTGCTGGCCGATGCGGCGCACCTGCCCAACCTGGAGCAGGCCCAGGGCTTCAACCGGGCCGTGCTGGACTTTCTGCTTGCCCCGGCCCAAAGCTGAAAGTGCCCTGACGCACCAGGCGCGAGAACTCGGCGTCCAGCATCTCCTGCACCAGCGCCAACGCCGCAGGAGGCCGTGGATCGGCCCGGCTGGCCAGCACCAGCAGCCGGTTCAGCTGCACGCCTGAGATCTCCGACAGTGTCAGGTCGGCCGGCAACGGGTGCGCCTTGAACACCGAGACCGGCATGATGGTGGCCCAGCGCCCGCGTGTCACCAACTCGCGGATCGCCTCCACCGAGTCGATTTCTGCCTGCACGTTCAGGGCCTTGCCCAGCAGCCGCATCTGACGCTCCACGATGCCGCGGTGCAAACTGGTCATCAAGACTGGAATGCGTGCCAGTTGCGGCACCGACACCACGGTGCCAATGCGCAATGACGCATGGGCCACCAACGCAAAGGGCTCGCCCAGCAAGGGCTGCAGTGCGAGCGGACGGCCGGACTCCGGGTTCGTCACCACCGCCATATCGATGATGCCGCGCTCCAGCCAATCCAGCAGGGCCGGCGTGAAGGCCTCCCGCGACCGCAGCACCACGTTCTGCAAGCTGCTGGCGCAGTGCTCGAACAGGCCTGGCAACAGCACACGCGCGAGCGTGGGCGAAACGCCCACCGTCACGCTGGCGCGACTGCCCGGGCGACTGCGCGCCAGACGCTGGCTCATCTGCGTGGCCTCGGCCAGGATGCGCTGGGCGGACTCGTAGAAGGTCACTCCCGCGGGCGTCAGGCGCACGCCGCGCGGAAGCCGCTGCACCAGCTGGACCCCCATCTCGCGCTCCAGTTCGCGCAACTGACGGGTCAGCGCAGGCTGCGCAATCGGTATTGCGGCCGCCGCAGCGGTGAGGCTGCCGGCATCAGCTACGGCGATGAAGTTACGAAGAGTGCGCAGGTGCAAGCGAGACTCCGGGTAGACCCTTATGCGATGCCGAAATGATATGGCAGAGACCGAAAGCAGCATCGGAGCCAGCACAGCCGGCTGCTAACCTGCCAAATACCCTGATCTGTGTCTAAACACCCCGTGCCCATGCCCGCCGCCACCGTTACCTTTGAGGCCCTGCAGCGTTTCATCCAGTCGGCCTTTCAGAGCCAAGGCCTTCCCGAGGCCGATGCCGCCCAGGTGGCCGGCCTCATGGCCGAGGCCGACCTGCAAGGCTCCGATGGGCATGGCGTGATCCGCCTGCCGCAGTACATCAAGCGCATCCGGTCCGGGGGCATCAACATCCATCCCGACATCAAGGTCGTGCGTGAGCGGGCAGCGATGGCGGTGGTGGACGGCGACAACGGCATGGGCCATCTGGTGGTCAGCAAGGCGGTGGATCTGGCCATCGAGAAAGCCCGGCAGACCGGCGTGGCCTGGGTCAGCACCCGCATGAGCAACCACGCCGGCCCGGCGTCGCTGTACGCACGCAAGCCGCTGCAGCACGACATGCTGGGCTTGTATTTCGCGGTGGGCAATGCCAACCACCTGCCTCCCTGGGGCGGCATGGACATGCTGCTGTCCACCAACCCCATCTCCGCGGGCGTTCCGGCCGCGGAGGAACCGCCCGTGGTGCTGGACATGGCCACCACGGTGGCCGCCTACGGCAAGGTCAAGGCCAAGGCCAAGGCCGGGGAAATGATGCCCGAGGGCTGGATGATCGACCGCCAGGGCAAGCCGCTGCTGGATCCCAACCGCTCGGGCGAAGGCTTCCTGCTGCCCATCGGCGGGCACAAGGGCTACGGCCTGGCACTCATCGTCGGACTGCTCGCCGGCACACTGGGCGGTGCGGCCATGGGACGCGACGTGATCGACTTCAATGCGGATCACGTGACGGTCACCAATACCGGCCAGGCCATCCTGGTGATCGATCTGGCCGCCTTTGGCGACCCGCAGGACTTCAAGCACGCCGTGGACAAGTTGGTGCGCGACCTGCGCGGCGCCGAGCGCCTGCCGGGCGTGGAGCGCATCTGGCTGCCGGGCGAGCAGAGCCACCAGCGGCGCCAGCAGTATGCGGACAAGGGCATTCCACTGTCCGCGGGCGTGGTGGCCGACCTCACCACGCTGGCAGGCGAGCTTGGCATTGCGCCGCTGGTCTGAAGACCCTGTGAACTGATCGGCCCACTCCATGTCCACGGCCACCAGCGCTCCCCGCGGCTTCGTCATCGACCGTACCGACGGCCGGGCGCAGCTGCCGGGCAGCCTGCACACCAACCGCAGGCTGTCGCGGTGGATCCGCCTGACCGAGAGCGGGCATGTGGACGTTTTCACCGGCAAGGCGGAACTGGGGCAGGGCATCCTCACCGCGTTGCGGCTGATCGCCGCCGAGGAGTTGGGCCTTGCTCCCGAGGCCATCACCATGGTCACGGCCAGTACCGCCCACGGCCCGGACGAGGGCATGACCTCGGGCAGCCTGTCGGTGCAGGACAGCGGCGGCGCCCTGCGCCACGCCTGTGCCGAAGTACGGGGGCTGGCGCTTGAGAAGGCCGCCATCCAGAACGCACTCGAACCTGACCAACTGCAGGTGCACGAGGGCCGTGTCACCGGCCCCGACGGGCAGTCGCTGGGCGACTACTGGAATTTGCTGACGGCGGCGGACCTGGACCAAGAGTACGCCGGCCGGACCCTACCCAAGCGCCCCGAGGAGCGCACCCTGTTGGGCCGCACGCAGCTGCCCAGGCCGGACCTGAACGACAAGGTGATGGGCCGTCCGCGCTTTGTGCACGACCTGCGACTGCCCGGCATGCTGCACGGCCGGGTGCTGCGTGCGCCGCTGCTGGACGCACCGCTAGAAGCCTCTGCGTCTGACGTGCTGCATGCCGTACGCGTGGAGATGCCGCAGGTGCAAGCCTGGGCCGACGGGCGCTTCGTGGCCGTGGTGGCCGAACGTGAACGCGACGCCGACGCCGCCGCGCAGCGCCTGCGCAGCCGCCTGCCTTGGGGGCCAGCCTCAGCACTGCCAGACCTCCACGCCCTGCCCGACTTCCTGCGCCAGGCCCCGTGCGAACAGACCGTGTCCGTCCGGCGTGGCGAACCCGATCTCCTGTCAGACGGCCAGGTCTTCCGAGCCGAGTTCTTCAAGCCCTACCTCGCCCACGCCTCCATCGGGCCTTCCTGCGCCATCGCACGCTGGGATGGCACGGCCTTGGAGGTCTGGACCCACAGCCAGGGCATCCACAATCTTCGCGACGACCTGGTGCTGGCGCTGACACAGGAAGCCGTGCCGGTACCCAAGGAGGCCATCACGCTTCACCATGTGGAGGGTGCTGGGTGCTACGGTCACAACGGCGCCGACGATGTAGCGTTGGACGCGGTGCTGATGGCGCTGCGTTGCACCGGCAGGCCGGTGCGCGTGCTGTGGTCGCGCGAAGACGAGCTGACCCACAGCCCGCTCGGCGCTGCTCAACTGGTGAGCCTGGAGGCGCGGGTGGACGAGACGGGGCAGCTGACGCACTGGCGGCATGCGCTGTGGTCCAACGGGCACAGCTCTCGCCCCGGCCGCGCCCGCACGCCCACCTTGCTGGCCGCCAGCGAGCGCGCTCAGGCCACGGCCTTGCCCCTGCCCATCAACCCGCCGCTGGCCGCCGGGGGCGGGGCCGACCGCAACGCCGTGCCGGCCTACACGGTGCCCCATCTCGAGGTGCTGAACCACCGGCTCACCGTGATGCCCTTGCGCACCTCCGCCATGCGTGCGCTGGGGGGCTATGCCAATGTCTTTGCCATCGAGAGCTTCATGGACGAGATGGCGCGCGCCCTCGGGCAGGACCCTCTGGCCTTCCGCCAACGCCATCTCGACGACGAACGGGCCCTCGCGGTGCTGAGCGCGGTGACCGAGCGCTCGCCATGGTGGCCCCAACGAGCCCAGGCCCCCGAGGGCGTGGGCCATGGTCTGGCCTGGGCGCGCTACAAGAACACCGGCGCGTGGTGCGCCGTGGTCGCGCGCGTGCAGGTGACCGATGCAGTGCGCGTGCTGGACCTGGATCTGGCGGTGGACGTGGGCACCGTCGTGGACCTGGACGGCGTGGTCAACCAGATCGAAGGCGGCGCTGTGCAGAGCACCAGCTGGACGCTGAAGGAGCAGGTGACGTTCACGCGCGAAGCCCTGACCAGCACGGGCTGGGACAGCTACCCCGTGCTGCGCTTCTCGGAAGTGCCGCAGGTGCGCGTGCACGTGCTGGACCGCCCCGACCAACCCAGCCTGGGCGCTGGCGAAGCCGCGCAGGGCCCGGTGGCCGCGGCCATTGCCAACGCCGTCGCCGACGCCCTGGGCGTGCGGGTGCGCAGCCTGCCGCTGACCCCGGACAAGCTCTTGCGGGCGGTGCATGCCGCGGAAGGGACTTGACCATGCGCACCTTTCACCTCAACGGCCAACCCTGCACCGTCGACGCCGACAGCGCCGTACCTCTGCTGGCCGTGCTGCGGGACGAGCAAGGGCTGAGCGGCCCGAAGTTCGGCTGCGGCCAGGGCGAATGCGGAGCCTGCATGGTGCTGGTGGACGGCCAGCCGCAGACGGCCTGCAACCTGCCCCTGTGGTCTGTGGAGGGCCGGCAGGTGGCCACGCTGGAGGGGCTGGGCACCGCGGAGCAGCCGCACCCGCTGCAGGCTGCCTTTTGCGACGAGCGTGCCGCACAGTGCGGCTACTGCGTGGCCGGCATCCTCACCTCGGCCGCAGCCCTGCTGGCGCGCGAGCCGAACCCCTCGCGAGAGGCCATCGTCCAGGCCCTGGACAAGCACCTGTGCCGCTGCGGGGCCCACAACCGCATGATCCGCGCGGTGCAGCGCGCCGCCGACGCCATGGCCAACTCCTCGGCGCCCTCGTCCTCGTCCTTCCCCGCCTCCAACACCCCATGAATTGGCTCTTCCCCCGATCCTCCACCACACACCAGCACGGCAACGGCTTCTGGTTCTGCGGCTGCGCCGGGCTGCCGTTGCACAGCGGCGTCATGCCTGAAGGCGGTGGCGGTGGCGCCAGCACAGTCGTGCAACCCGGCCGGACACCGGTGGTCCTGAAAGGCCGACGCGCCCGCACCGTGGACGTGCACGCCCACTGCTACTTCCAGGCGGCGCTGGACCTGATGGGCGATGAAGCCAAGGCGGTGCTGCCGCCCGTCAAGGGCGTTCCCGAGCACTTCCTGCAGGTGGAGCAGCAACTGGCCACGCGCTTCGAGGCCATGGATCGCATGGGCATCGATCTGCAGGTGCTGAGCATCAACCCCTTCTGGTACCGCAAGGACCGCGACACCGCGCAGGCGATCTGCCAGATCCACAACGAGAGCCTGGCCGAGCTGTGCGCGCGCGCCCCGCGTCGCATGGCAGCCTTTGCCTCGTTGCCCATGCAGTTTCCTGAACTGGCAGTGGAGATGCTGGAAGACGCGGTACGACGCCTGGGATTGAAGGGCGCAGCCATCGGCGGCAATGTGGCAGGGCGCGACTTCAGCCATGCCGAGTTCCACCCCGTGCTGGCCAAGGCGCAGGAACTGGGTGTGATGCTCTTCATCCACCCGCAGAGCACACCGGAGCTGGCCGCGCGCTTCAAGGGCAACGGCTGGCTGTCCAACGTCATCGGCAACCCGCTGGACACCACCATCGCGCTGCAGAAGCTGATCTTCGAAGGCGTGTTCGACCGCTTCCCCGAGCTTAAGGTGCTGGGCGCGCACGGCGGCGGATTCCTCGGCTCCTACGCCCCGCGCATGGACCGCAGCTGCTTCGTCTCGCCGCAGAACTGCGACCCGGCCATCGTGCTGAAGAAGCGCCCCACCGAGTACCTGCGGCAGATCTATTTCGACGCGCTGGTGTTCACGGGCGAGGCGCTGCGTCACCTGGCCGCCGAGGTGGGCAGCAGCCAGATCATGATCGGCACCGACCACCCCATTCCCTGGGAGGAAGACCCGGTTGCGCATGTGATGAGCACACCGGAGCTGAGTGATGACGACCGCCTGGCCATCCTGGGCGAAAACGCCATCCGCGTGCTCGGCCTGAATCCCTGAGCGCCGCGCCCCGCACCTTCCTCGAAGTTCGCGACACCGCGCCGCACACCTTGCAGCTCTTCCAGATTTTTTCCTCTCTTCCGCCTTTCCATTCATCTTCTCGAGGCCACGCATGAACAGCCCCCGCCCCCGCAACGCCCTTCGCCGCGCCGCCCTGACCCTGGCCTGTGCCGTCGCCCTGCCCTGGTCGGCCACGGCCCACGCCCAGGCCTACCCGGCCAAGCCCATCCGCATGATCGTGCCGCTGGCCGCGGGCAGCGCGGTGGACGTGGCGGCGCGCCTGCTGGCCGCCAAGATGTCCCAGAACATGGGCCAGACGGTGGTGGTGGAAAACGTCGTCGGCGCCGCCGGAATCATCGGCGCCTCGCAACTGGCCAAGGCCGCACCGGACGGCTACACCATCGGCGGGTTCAACGACAGCATCCTGACCATGGTGCCGAACCTGAACCCGAACACGCCCTTCAACCCGATGACGGACTTCGTCCACGTCTCGCGCGTGGCGATCATCGAGTTCAGCATCGCCGTGGCGGCCAACTCCCCCTGGAAGAGCGCGGCCGATCTGGTGGCCGCCGCCAAGGCTGCACCCGGGCGCTACACCTACGCTTCGGGGGGCAACGGCAGCCCGCAGCACATGGGAGGGGCCCTGTTCGCCGCGCACACCGGCATCGACATCAAGCATGTGCCTTACCGGGGCGCCAGCCAGGCCGCACAGGACGTGGCCGGGGGCCAGGTGGACATGACCATCCAAGGCATTGCCACGGTGGCCGCACTGGCCAAGGGCGGCAAGCTCAAGCTGATCGGCGTGATGGCTGACCAGCGCCACCCCGAATACCCCGACACGCCCACGCTGAAGGAGGCCGGCATCCAGGGCTTCGAGTACAGCACTTGGTTTGGCGTCACGCTGCCCAAGGGCACGCCCAAAGACATCACCGACCGCCTGAACGCCGAGGTGGTCAAGGCCTTGGCCGACCCCGAGATGCGCCGCCGCTTCGCCGAAGTCGGCCTGAGGCCTGATGGCGGCAGCCCGCAGGCCATGTCCAACATCGTGCGGGATCAGCTGGCGCGCTACGGCAAGGCCATCAAGGACAACGGCATCAAGGGCGACTGAGCTCACCAGGCCGCTTGCCCGCGACCATGACACCGTGCGTGGAACCATGCACTTGTTGACCGGGGGAAACCCCATTGCCGGGCCCAGCGCCTTGCACGAACCTATTGAGTTCGAGGCTGCACCCGCAAGCCGGCACTCCAACTGAAACCCCACTTGCATTCCTGCCTCTAGGAGTTGAACCATGAGCACCACCCACACTCCCGCGCGCCCTGCCGTGCTGCGCCCTGACCAAATCAAGAGCCACGACCGCGGCGGCGGCGCTCGCACCACACCGCTGGTGGGCCCGTCGGTCGGCTCGTCCACCTTCATCAACGGCATCACCGAGTTCGGCCCTGGGGCAGCCATCCCCTTCCACAGCCACAACTGCGAGGAAAGCGTGATGCTGCTCAGCGGTGACGCCTACCTGGACATCGAGTCCGAGGTGCACGAGCTCAAGCCGATGGACACCACCTTCATCCCGCCCAACGTGCCACACCGCTTCCGCAACCACTCGCAGACCGAGCCCATGAAGATCCTGTGGATCTACGCCTCGGCGCAGGCCACACGCACCCTGGTGGAGAGCGGCGAGACGCGGTTTGTGTCGGCCGAGCACGCACGCTGAGGGTCGTCTGAACCTTCAGCTTGGTCCCCTGCGCCCCCGACCGACTCGCACCGAAACCGACCACCCCTGAACGCCACGGAGACATCCCATGGGCCTGCGTTTCCTCGAACACCTGCTGATCCTCACCCACGACCCCGACGCCACGCGCGACTGGTTCGTGCAGAACCTGGGCTTCCGGGAGGGCTACCACCCTGAGTTCGGCTTCCCCGTGTACTGGCTCTACATCGGCGAGCAGGACGTCATCCACATCGGCAAGGCGCGGCACTCGACCCACCAGGACACTTACCTCAAGACGCCGAGCGACAAGGAGGGCGAGGACTACTCTGCCGCTGGAGCGCCAGGCTCGGGGCGCATCGATCACCTGTGCATCAACTGCGACGGCCTGGCCGAGTTCATCGACCGGCTCAAGGCCAACGGCGTGGAGTTCAGCGAGCGCAAGGCACACAACTCCAAGCTCTACCAGCTCTTCATGCGCGAGCCCGTCAACGGCATCAAGGTGGAACTCAACTTCGACTGGCGCGAGGCGGCAGCCCTGGGCCGCGTGCCGGAGTGGACCGACGCCGGCATCAACGAAAAATCTGCCGCCGAGGTGATGCTGCCCAAGGAAGCGCCTGTCAAGGCGTCGACCTTCTGAGTCGCGTGCGATCCAAGCCCATGGACCGACGTCACTTCCTCGAGCATACCGGCGCTGCAGCACTGGCCGTCACCTTGCCCGTCCTGGCCACGGCGCAGGCGTCGGCCACGGCCTACCCCGGCCCGGTGAAAGTGGTGCTGCCGCTGCAGGCCGCCAGTGCCTCGGATGTGGCCGTGCGCCTGATGACCGAACGCCTGGCGCCGAGACTGGGCACCACACTGCTCGTGGAGAACGTGGCCGCTGCGGCCGGGCTGGTGGGGCTGGAGCAGTTGTCACGCGCACGACCTGACGGGCGCACCGTGGCGGCGTTGAACAACAGCATCGTCACCATCCTGCCGCATCTGCAGCCGGCCAAGATCAAGGGCGAGCCCCGGCGCGACTATCTGCCCGTGGCCGGCATCGCCAACATCCCCACCTTCTTCGCGGTGCCAGCCTCGTCGCCCGTGAAGACCGTGCAAGACCTCATCAAGCTGGCCAAAGCGCAGCCCGAGAAGCTGACCTACTCTTCCGGCGGCGTGGGCAGCCCGCAGCACCTGGCCACGGAAATGTTCAAGTCCTTCAGCGGTACATCGCTGCTGCACGTGCCGTACCGGGGCGCCAGCCAGGCTGCGCTGGCGGTGGCCTCGGGCGAAGTGCAGCTGATGTCCATGGCGCTGTCGCTGGCGCAACCCTTCCTGGCCGATAACCGCGTGCGCCTGATCGGCTATTGCGGCACCGAGCGCCACGCGCAGTTCCGCGATCTGCCCACCTTGCGTGAGCAAGGCGTGAAGGGCTACGACTACTCGTCCTGGGTGGCTCTGTTCCTGGCCAGGGAGACACCTGCGGACCTGGTGACCCTGCTGCGCCGCGAGGCCCAGGCCGTGGCAGAGGAGCGGGACTTCCATGTGCAGCTCATCCGCTCTGGCCTGGAACCCTGGGCGCGCACGCCCGAACAGCTGATCCGCGTCATCGACGAGGACTTCGATCGCTGGCGCAAGGTGATCCAGGACGCCAAGATCCAGGCCAGCTGAACACCGAGCCCATGCCCACCCCCCTCGTCATGGCCGGCTACCAGGGAGCGGCCTCCATCCTCACCGCGTCGCTGCGCGCGCTGGCCCAGGGGCTGGAGACAGCGAGCTGGGACGGCCCGGTGGAACTGCTGCCTGATGTCACCCAGACCGGGGAGCGGGCAGCTGAACTGTTCGCTTCGTTGGAGGTCGGATCGCGCCATGTGGGCTACATGGCGTCAGGCTACCTCAGCCACCGGGTGCCGGAACTGGATGTACTGGACCTGCCTTTTGCCGTGTCCGATCGCGCACAAGCGCTGGCGGCGCTGGATGGCGCGGCCGGCCAGCTGCTGCGTCAGGCGGTCGAGCGCGCCACGGGCCTGCGGGTGCTGGCGTTCTGGGACAACGGGTTTCGCCATGTCTCCAACGCCGTGCGGCCGCTGCGCACACCGGCCGATTGCCAGGGCCTGGTCATCCGCACCCTGGACAGCGCCGCCTACCGCGAGGCGCTGTCCGCCCTGGGCTTCGAGCCCATGACCACCGACGTCAAGGACCTCGTGCGCGTGGTGGAGACCGGCACCGTGCAGGCGCAGGAGAACCCGCTGACCAATCTGCTGACTTTTTCGCTGTGGCGCCACCACCCTCACGTCAGCCTGACCGGCCACTTCTTCGGCGTGCTGCTGCTGGTGTGCCCGCGCGCTTGGCATGAGGCTCTGGAGGCAAGGCAACTCGAGGTACTGAACGCCGCCGTGGCCGACGCCACGCGC
>CAISJH010000552.1 GCA_903885585.1 uncultured beta proteobacterium | reverse complement strand
GCCGAAAGGCCCGGTACCGGCCATCATGGCTGCGGTGTTGTCGGGCAGCGGCATCTCCATCTCGGTCATGTCCTTCATGCCGCGCTCGCCCATCACCATGTAGTCGGGAATCAGCTTGGTGATCTGACGCGCCACGCCGGAGTGGTCCACGCCGATCATGGTGGGCACGTTGTGGCCCATCGCGTTCATGGTGTGGTGGCTCTTGTGGCAATGGAAGGCCCAGTCGCCCTCCTCGTCCGCCAGGAACTCCAGCTGCCGCATCTGCCCCACCGCCACGTCAGCCGTCACCTCCGGCCAGCGCGAGCCCGGCGGCGTGGGCCCGCCGTCGGTGCCGGTGACGGTGAACTCGTGGCCGTGCAGGTGGATGGGGTGGTTGGTCATCGTCAGGTTGCCCACCCGGATGCGCACCTTGTCCATGTGGCGCACGTTCAGACTGTCGATGCCGGGGAAGATGCGGCTGTTCCAGCTCCACAGGTTGAAGTCCAGCATCGTCATGATCTTGGGCGTGGTGCTGCCGGGGTCGATGTCGTAGCTGGCCAGCAGGAAGCAGAAGTCGCGGTCCACTTCCTCGATCAGCGGGTGCTTGTCGTTCTTGTCGAGCTTGGGATGCGTGATCCAGAAACCCATCATGCCCATGGCCATCTGCACCATCTCGTCGGCATGCGGGTGGTACATGAAGGTGCCGGGCCGGCGCGCTACGAACTCGTAGACAAAGGTCTTGCCCGGCGGGATGCCCGGCTGGGTGAGGCCGGTCACGCCATCCATGCCGTTGGGCAGGCGCTGGCCGTGCCAGTGCACGCTGGTGAGCTCACCCAGCTTGTTGGTGACGAAGATGCGCACGCGGTCGCCCTCCACCACCTCGATGGTGGGCCCGGGGCTCTGGCCGTTGTAGCCCCACAGGTGCGCCTTGAAGCCGGGCGTCATCTCGCGCACCACCGGTTCAGCCACCAGGTGGAACTCCTTGACGCCGTTGTTCATGCGCCAGGGCAGCGTCCAGCCGTTGAGCGTGACCACCGGGCGGTAAGGCCGGCCGTTGGGCGGCACCAGCGGCGGCATGGTGTCGGGTTTGGTCTGCAGCACGGGCTCGGGCAAGGCAGCCAGCGCCACCTTGCTCACGGCGGTGGCGCCGGCCACGGCGGCTGCGATACCGGCGCTGCCGAGGAAGTCTCGTCTTGAAGCCATGGGTGTGGTTCTTGGTGGGCAGCAGCCGGGTGGGTAACTTCAGTGGCCCCCGCCTGCCGACTGCGCTCCGGCAGCCGCCGGCGCCGCCACCGCCGTGAGGCTGGGTTTGCCCACCAGGGCCATGTCGAGCTCGGCCTGGGCGATCCAGAAGTCGCGCAGCGCATCGATGGCCCCATGCACGCTGGCGATCTGCACGCGGGCATCGGCGAGCAGCTCGAACACGCCGATCAGCATGCCGTTGTAGCGCAGCAGGTTCTCCTCGGCGATGCGCGCGCGCAGCGGCACGATCTCCTCGCGGTGGTGGCGGGCAATATCCCAGGCCGCGCGGTAGGCGCCGTAGGCCTCGCGCACTTCGGAGCGGGCGTTGACGGCGGTCTCGGCGGCCTCGTGCAGCGCCCGCATGTACACGCCTTCGGCCCGCGCCACGCGCGCCTGGCCCCAGTCGAACAGCGGCAACTCCAGCGCGATCTCCCAGCCGCGCTGGGTGGGCGCCTCGTTGGAGCTGTTGCGCTGCGAGCCCAGCTCCAGCACGTTGATGAAGCGCGTGGTGCGGGTCAGGCCCAGCTGCTGCGCGGTCTGCTCCACGGCCGCGCGCGCCGCGGCCACGTCCAACCGCTGGGTCAGCGCGGTGCGCTCGAGGTCGGGCAACTCGCGCGGCTGCGCCGGCAGATCCGGCAGGCGGTCGGGCAGTCGGAACGTCGTTTGCTCGCCCCACAAGCCCAGCAGCCGGGTCAGGCGCTCGCGTGTAGCCAGCGCCTGTTGTTGCGCGCGCACCAGGTTCAGCGCCGCGTCGGCGTAGAAGGCCTGCTCACGCGCCTGCTGCAGCTTGTTGAAGTTGCCCACCTGCGCCATGCGCCGCGCCAGCTCGGCACTGGCCTCGGCCGCCTGCATCACCTGCTGGCTGTAGCGCACGCCCTCCTGCGCGGCCACGGCCTGCACCCAGGCCTTGAGGGTGTGGGTGGCCAGGGTGAGCACCTGCTGCGCCACGGCAGTCTGTTGCTGCTGGAGCCGGCGTGCCTCCAGGCGCTGCACCAGCGGCAGGGCCAGCAGCCGGGCGAGGTTGAAATGCAGGCCGCGCTCGAGTTCCACCTCGTCACCGCGCGTCACGCGGCCGAAGCTGAAGCCCGGGTTGGGCAGCCGGCCGGACTGCACCACCTCGGCCTCGGTGATGCCCAGCTCGGCAAAGGCCGCCTGCAGGCCGCGGTTGTTCAGCAGGGCCACCTGCACGGCAGCGTTCATGTCCAGGGGCTGGGCCAGCAGGGGTGCCACGCGCGCGGCAAGGCGGCCTTGATCGGCCGGTTCGCGGACCCAGTCCAGCGTGGCCGGCGCACCGAGGCGCTGCTCGGCGAGTCGGCGCACTTCGCCCATGCCACCGTCCGCACTGAAGTTGGCGCAGCCGTTCAGGGTCAGCAGGGCCAAGAGGGCAATTGCCGCCATTGCGGCCGAGGCAAGTCGCTGAAGGATCATGCGAAGCCCGTCAACGCAACCCGTGGCCACGGTGGCCCGGTGCGGGGCTGGGGATCGCAGACGCGGCGGCGCCAGGCACGGTGACGGTCCCGGGCGCTGCGCCGGCCTGCGGCACCGGCCCTGGTGCCATCGTGTCCGGCTGCTGGGCTTCCCGCGCGTAGCTGCGCCAGCCGCCAATGCGGTTCACCGTCTCGTTGGCCTGCGTCCAGGGCACACGTTTGTCCTCGCCCAGGCGGCGGTAGGTGGCCAAGGGCGAGGTGTAGATGACCGCCGGCACCTGGGCCTGGGGATGGAGGGGATCGGCCGGGGCGACGGGCGGCGGGCGCGATGGCAGAGCGGGGCGGTCCGGGGACGGTGTGCCCTGCGCCTGCGCGGCAAGCGCCACCCACACTGCCGCCGCTGCGACGGCGAGCTTGGGGCTGCGGCGCGGAAGTGGACGATCGGGACGCAGGGCCCAGGCTTGCAAAGGCATTTCCAGAAGTCTCACCGCGGATGCTGACAGAAGTGCAATGCACGCGATCGACCCAAGGTCAACGCAAGGCGAGACGGTGCCCCGGCGGTTATCGTCAGGCACAGGCCTGCACCCCGGCTATTTCGGGAGTTGTTCGCCGCCCATGACTGCCACTCTGATCACGATGGGCTCGGGATCCCCACAAGGCAGGGGACTGCTCATGAGGCCCCATTTACGCTTCCCCTGCTCAGGGACGCTGCTGCTCGGAGGTCTCAGGAGCCGACCTCCGGGAAACGCGCTGCCAAGCGCTGCGGTCAGCGCCGGAACAGCGGCTCGAAAACTTCAGGCCTGAACGAGCGAGCGGCCCGGTCGTAGACGCCGAATCCGGCGGCCAGCTCCCAGTACATCCACGGCAGTTGACGTTGCTCCATCTCGCGGCGCATGGCCGTGAGGTACCGCCTGCGCGCCTCGGCCGGCGCCTTGCCGTAGGCACCAAACTCGCCCACCACCACCGGGTAGCCCTGCTGCTCGCGCCATTGGCGCGCCAACTCCAGCGGCGCCACGATGCGGCCCACCTGCCTGGCGTCGCAGCAGTCCAGCCCCAGGGGCAATCGAGGCTCATGCCACTCGGCGCCCTGGTGGGTGAAGTCGAACGGCTCGTAGTGGTGCACGGTCGCGATCAGGTTCTCGTCGTCGGGCAGCCGCAGAGCGCCCAGTCGCAGCGCGTTGTTCCACATCGTCGGGCCGACCATGAGCACGCGCCCCGGGTTGCTCAGGCGAATGCGGGCCACGACTTCGGACAACAGGCGGTTCCAGTGCGGCTCGAGCTGGCCGTGGGGTTCGTTGTAGGGCTCGAAGATCAGCTGCTCGCCACGGTCGGCATAACGCTGGGCGATCTGGTCCCACATCGCCAGAAAACGCGGCTGGACCACGGCGGGGTCGACCGCCGCCTCGCCAGGGTCCAGCTTGTCGCCATCGAGTTGGCGGTAGTGGTGCATGTTCAGCAGCACCGTGCAGCCGCGCGCCAGCAGGCTGTCGACCACGTGGTCGACACGACGGAAGAAGGTCGGGTCGATGCGCGCTGCCGCATCGGCGCTGGCGCGATTGCTCCAGCGCACCGGCAGGCGCACCGCCGAGGTGAAGCCGCGTTGGCCCACCAGGTCGAGGAAGGACTCTTCAACGCGCACGCCCCAGGCGCCTTCGGTAGGTGCGTCCAGCATGTTGCCGAAGTTGATGCCGCGGTCGAGCTGACGCGCCAAGCGGTGCGCCAACGCAGACGCTCGCCGTGGTGTGGCGGCTGCCGCCGGCGCTTGGGTGGACGTGGGCGGCGTGTGGGTACATGCGGCCAGGGACAGGGCGGACATGCCGCCCAGCAGAGTGCGTCGCTTCATGGTGTCGCGGGCAGGATGTTTCCATCGGGCCCGAAGAGGTGGAGGTGTTCGGTTTCGGTCTGCAGCCAGAGGCGCTGGCCCACCTGGGGCAGCGCCTCGGACGGCGCGCGCTTGATCGACAGCAGCTCGCCGCTGCCGGCCAGCCGGCCATGGATGATCACGACATCGCCCAGGTGCTCGACCGCGTCGGCATCGACAGCCAGGCCACAGCCCGCTTCGGCGTCGCGCCAATGCTCAGGACGCACGCCGCACAACACCAGCGCACGGCCCGCCCGCGCACAGGGCAGCTGCCCGCCAGCGGTGTGCAGGGCCCCGCCGCGCAACTCGGCTTGGAAGAAGTTCATGCGCGGCGAGCCGAGGAAGCCGGCGACGAAGACATTGGCCGGCGCCTGGAAGAGCTCCAGCGGCCGGCCCACTTGCTCAAGTCGACCGCTGTTGAAGACCGCGATGCGCCCGCCCAGCGTCATCGCCTCGACCTGGTCATGCGTGACGTAGACCATGGTCGTGCCCAGCTCGCGGTGCAGGCGTGCCAGCTCCAGCCGCATCTGCACGCGCAACGCGGCGTCAAGGTTCGACAGCGGCTCGTCGAACAGGAAGACCTTGGGCCGCCGCACGATCGCGCGGCCGATGGCCACGCGCTGGCGCTGCCCGCCGCTGAGCGACTTGGGCAGGCGCTCGAGCAGCGGCTCGATCTGCAAGGTCTGTGCAACCTCGTTGACCTGGCGCCGGATCTCGCCCTTGGCAAGCCCTTGCATCTTGAGCGGAAAGCCCAGGTTGGCCGCCACCGTGAGGTGGGGATACAGCGCATAGCTCTGGAACACCATGGCCACGCCGCGTTCGCCCGGTGGCTGCGCGACGATCGATGCGCCGTCGAGCACGATGTCACCACCGTCGACCGGCTCCAGACCGGCAATGGCGCGCAGCAGGGTCGACTTCCCGCAGCCCGACGGGCCCACGAACACCATGAACTCCCCAGCAGCGACATCGAGGTCGATCCCTTGCAGCACCGGCGCGGCGGCGCCAGGGTAGGTCTTGCGCAGGGCGCGGATCTGGAGCTCAGCCATGCCTGGCATTCCAGGTGGCACCTGAGGCAACGCCGCAGGCCAGGCGGCCGGGCGGGATGGGGGCGTTCAAGCGCATACGGGTTGGTCCAGTCTTGGCGTCATTGCTTCACCGCGCCGGCCGTGAGCCCTTCGATCAGGCGTCGGGACGCCACGATGAACAGCAGCAGCAGCGGCAGCACGGCGATGGCGGCGCCGGCGCACAGGGCGCCGAAGGGTGTCTGCCCGGTGCCCTGCAAGGAGCGCAGGGCCAGCGGGAGCGTGAAGTTCTCTACGTCGCGAAAGACGATCAGCGGACTGATGAAGTTGTTCCACGAGCCGATGAAGACCACCAGCGCCAGCGAGCCCAGCGCCGGCCAGCTCAGCGGCAGCACCAGGCGCCAGAAGATGCCGAACTCGGAACAGCCGTCCAGCCGCGCCGCCTCGACCATCTCGCGCGGAATGGCCGCGCCGATGTACTGGCGCATCATGAAAACGCCCATGGCCGACACGGCAGCGGGCACGATCAGCGCACGGTGTTCGTTCATCCAGCCCAGCCAGCCCATCACCAGCATCGTCGGCACCATGCCCAGGAAGGCCGGCAGCAGCAGCGTGAGCATCAGCGCACGGAACAGGGCGTCACGGCCGCGGAAGTCCAGCAGCGCAAAAGCGTGGCCCGCCAGGGCGCAGAAGAAGAGGTTCAGCGCGGTCGTCGCCAGCGCCACGTACAGGCTCCAGCCCAGGTTGTGCCAGAAGCTGGGCAGCCGCAGCAGCAGCAGCTGGAGGTTGTCCCACAAGGCGTCGCCGAACCACAGCGGTGGTGGCACCGACAGGATCTCGGTGTTGGTGTGGGTCGCGAAGACGAACATGAACCAGAACGGGGTCAGCATCACCAGCGCGCCTGTGCCGACGAGGGCGTGCGTCAGGGCGGTGGCGGGCTTCACGCCGAGCCCTTGCGTTCGCCCAGCAGGCGGTTGTTGCCCCAGGTGGCCAGCGCCATCACCGCAAACAGCAGCCAGGCGATGGCCGAGGCGGTGCCAAAGTCACCCTCGGTGAAGGCCACGCGGTACATGTGCATGGCCGCCGTGCGCCCGCCCTGGTCGATGCCACCCGTGCCGCCCGTCAGGATGAAGGGCTCCTCGAACAGCTGCAGGTTGCCGATCAGGGTGAGCGTGACCGCGAAGTAGGCCATCGGCTTGAGCAGGGGCAGCACCACGTGGATGAACTGCTGCCATGGGCGCGCGCCGTCCAGCGCCGCGGCTTCCAGCAGGTCGCGCGGCACGGTCTGCATCGCCGAGAGGTACAGCACCGTGTTCCAGCCCACGTAGCGCCAGAACACGACCAGCGAGATCATGATCTTGGTGTACTCCGGCTGGTTCCAGTCGATCGGCGCCAGGCCCAGCACATGGCCCAGCGCCGCGTTGACGATGCCGAAGTCCTTGGAAAACATCGAGGTGAACACCAACGAGAGCGCCACCGTCGAGGTGATGAAGGGCAGGAAGTACAACCCGAGCACCAGGTTTCGCAGGCGCCGCAGCCGCGTGTGCAGCCACCAGGCCAGCGGCAGCGCGACCAGGTGCTGCGGCAAGCCCGAGACAAGCGCGATCCACAGCGTGTTGCGCAGTGACTGCGAGAACCAGTCGTCGTCCAGCAGGGCGTAGCGAAAGTTGTCCAGCCCCACCCACTGCATCTGCGCGAGCCCGGCCGCCGGGTCCCAGCGGTGCAGCGACAGGCCGATCGAGAACACCATCGGAAACAGCCCGAACACCGCGAACAGGACGAAGAAGGGGCTGACGAACAGGTAGGGCTGCACGCGACGGAAGGCCTCGCGCCAGCGCCGCCGTGGCGTCTCGGGGGTGTGCTGCCGTGCGCTCATGCTGGGCCTGTCGACGCGGCGATGCGGGCGCGCCGCAGGATGCGGCGTTCGGCGTCGGCCAGCACATCGCTGATGCGGTCGCCGTGCTCGAGCACACGCTCCAGCGCCGCCTGGATGACGTCGCGGGCCAACCGGTCGTTGCGGTCGGCATCCACGGCAGAAATGCGCAGCGACGCATCGCGCCAGAGCTGGCGTGCGCGCTGGCCGCCGAAGTAGGGCAGCGGCTGATCGAACAGCGTGTCGGCATGGACGGCGGTCATGGCCGGGAATGCGTCCAGCGTCGTGAAGGCCGTGCGTTGCTGGGCCGGATCCAGGGCCAAGGCCTGCAGAAAGTCCCAGGCCAGCGCGGGCTCGCGGGACCCGCGCGGGATCGCGTAGTAGCTGCCACCCCATGAGGCGAAGTTACCGGCTGGCAACGGGGCGCAGCGCCACAGGCCCGCGGCCTTGGGCGCGATCCAGTTGGCCAAGTGCCCGCCAAACCAGCCGCCGAACATCTGCGAGGCGATGCGGCCGCGCCGCAGGCCCTCGGCCCACTCATTGCTCCAGGCCGTGACGCGCGCATCGATGCCTGAGCGCCGCGCGCGGGCGGCCCAGTTGAAGGCCTGCTCGAAGCGCTCTGCGCGCACCAGGGGCCGTCCCTCGGCGCTGAAAAACACCCCCTCGCCCGGCCGCAGACCGTTGCGGATGACGACGTCGGCGATGTCGCTCGCGTGGGCCACCAGGTAGCCGTTATGGCGCGCCTTCAGACGTTCGCCGCACCGAATGAAGTCGGCCCACGACGCCGTGAGCTCTCCCTCCTGCAGGCCGGCCTGCTGCAGCAGGTCGCTGCGGTAGAAGAGACAGCCGGGGCCGATGTCCACCGGGAATGCGGTCAGCGTGCCCTTGCGGCTGTGGCCGGCGGCCAGGGCGAAGGGCACGACCTCAGCGCTGCGCTGGCCCGCTTGGAACGGAACGGCAGACAAGTCGTGCAAACCGGCGGAGTCGGCCAGTTGGCCGACGATCTCGCGGTCCATGCCCATCAGATCAGGCAGGTTCGCCCCCGCCGCCAGGGCGGTGATCATGGCCGTGGGGAAGTCGGCGTAAGCCAGGACCGTCAGGCGCACGCGCACGCCGGGGTGCGCGCGTTCGAATCGAGGCACGGCCAGGGCAGCCGCCCGGTCGAGATCCGGGAATGTGGCCACCTGCAGCACCCGTGAGACCGCCGCGCCTGCGCTGCCTGCGGCCAGCGGCGCAGCCGACAACCCACGGATGAAGGCGCGGCGATGCAGCGTCATCGTGTCTGCGCAAGCGGTGGCTTGCACGCCAGGCCGGCAACCGTCGCACGCTCGACCTTGAACGAGGATGGTGCCGCGCGAAGACGAAACCCGGCCGGAGTCGTGGCACTCGGTGGGAAGTCGGTGGGCGGGACGTGCATTGCGAAGGCGAGTGGTCTGCGGGTTGTGCGCGCCATGGGCTGGGCGATCTTGTCCGCAGTCGTATGTTTACTAAACAGTTTAGCGATTATTGGAACGAGCAGGCGGTGGCGTCAAGCGGGATGGCCATCGGGTGCGCGCAGACCCTGACCCTCTGTTCTGCTGCATCCGCACCAAGGCCTGAACGCGAGGTCACCCGCGCCAAGCCACGCATTGGCGTGGCCGGGAGCTAAACTTTTTGCATGGACAAGCGCAACATAACGATCAGGGACGTCGCTCAGGCTGCCGGCGTGTCCATCGGCACGGTTTCGCGCGCATTGAAGGGGCAGTCCGGCCTGTCCGAGTCCACCCGCGCCGGCGTGATCCAGGTGGCCCAGAAGCTGGGCTACAACTACGACAAGCTGCGCGAGAAGCGGCCGCGCCGCATCT
Organism: uncultured beta proteobacterium; assembly: GCA_903885585.1. Taxonomy (GTDB): domain Bacteria; phylum Pseudomonadota; class Gammaproteobacteria; order Burkholderiales; family Burkholderiaceae_C; genus Rubrivivax. Next base: position 5,137 of record CAISJH010000552.1, on the reverse strand, counting down.
TGTTCCTGTATCGGCGGGCGATCGGTTCGTTGGCCTCCAACGTCTTCTACTCGCACGTGCTGCATGGCGCGGAGTCCTGCTGCCGTGACGCCGGGGTGCTGATCAGCCTGATGTCCGTCGGCGCCGGTGACGACCTGGTCGCACAGATCCACAAGCATGAGCCCGACGCGCTGCTGGCCGCAGGTTACTTCGACGATGAGCCAATGGATCTGATCCGTCAGAGTGGAGTGCCCTGGGTGTTGGTGGACCACCTGGTGCCGGGCGTGCACTGCTTCAACGCCGACAACCAGCATGGCGCTTGGCTGGCCACGCGACACCTGCTGGACGGCGGTGCCAAGCGAGTGGCGGCCATCTTCGGCCCGCTGACCCACCACTCGGTGGCGCTGCGCGCCAAAGGCTTTCGGCGCGCGTTGTTCGAGTCGAGCGTCCTTGCGGATCCTGACCTGGAGGTGTCACTCAACCCGGCACTGCCCTACGCCGATGCGGGGCGCGAGGCGATGCAGCAGTTGCTGGCGCTGCCGCAACGTCCAGACGCGGTGTTCGCTTACAGCGACCGCACCGCACTCAGCGCCATCGAGGCCTGTCTCGCGGCGGGCCTGCGCGTGCCGGAGGACATCCGGGTTGTCGGCTATGACGACATCGAGGCCGCCGCCACCAACAAACCCTCACTGTCGACGATCCGCGTCGACAAGGAAGCGCTGGGCTACGCGGCCGCGCGCGCCCTCATCGAGGGCCAGCTCGAACCCGTGAACCAGTTGTTCGAGGTCTCACTGGTTGTGCGCGACAGCTCGCTGGGCAGCGAGCAGCCGGCCGTGCGGGCGCGCCGCAGGGCGCCCAAGTAGCTGCTGCGACGCGTGCGCCCCGACACGGACTGCGGGGCGGGCAGCGCCACCGCGTGCTTGAAGATGCTGTCCGAGTTGCTGAGATTGGCCGACCAGCTCGCCAGTGTTGTTGCCCGCGCGCAGATTGTTCCATCGAGACTGGATGACCAGGAAGCGGCCTCTCGTCGGTACCGGCACCCGGCCACTTGCTGACGGTCACGGCGCCCGTGCAGATGACTGCATCAGACCTGAAACGGCCGGTCACCTCAGTCGCCAGCACTGCATACGCACGGGTGGCCTACCTGGAGTCCAAAGCAAGCGAACTGTTTCTGCGGGTGATGGACGTAGCGCTTCCCGACCAGCGACGGGCCTGGGCCGGCCTGCAGCCCATGTGCGCGGACGGCGTGCCCTTGCTGGGCCCTACGCGGGTGTCCAACGTGTTCCTCTGCACCGGGCACGGACATCTAAGGTGGACGCTGGCCGCGGGCTCCGGGGATGTCGTCGCCAGTGCGGTGCTGGGTGATCGCGAGGCCATCTCGGGGGCGCCCTACGCGCTGTCGCGGTTCGGGCACTAGCGGGTGGCAGCAACCTGTGTATTGCCTGTCGACGTGCTACCCTCTTTGCAGTCGGCGCGCTGCCGTGCGCATATGCCGTGCCACCTGTGATGCGCGCGCCGGCGCCTTCGTGACTCTGCCCGCAGCCGACATGCCCAAGACCGCCAAGATTTCGCAGCCATCTACGGCCAAGGCCCTTCCTCGCACCACAGCCAAGCGGGCGCCCGTCAAGCGCGGCAAAAAACAGGACGAGACGCCTGAACCCCTTGCGCGCGGTTTTGGGAGCGCGTCCATCTATGACCGGCTCAAGCGCGAGATCCTCAACCTCGAGCTCGCGCCTGGAACCTTGCTGGACGAAACCGAGCTGTCAGAGCGTTTCCACATGTCGCGCTCCCCGGTGCGCGAGGCGCTCATCCGGCTGTCTGCCGAAGGCCTGGTGGTCACGCTGCGCAACCGCAGCACGATGGTGGCTCCCTTCGACATGTCCACGGCCCCCAGCTTCCTGGATGCCGTCAACCTGATCTACCGGCTCACGTCGCGCCAGGCGGCCATGCACCGCACGCCTGCCCAACTCGAACACATCAAGAGCGTGCAGGCCCGGCACCAGGCCGCTGCCGATATCAGTGACCTGCCGACCATGGTGTCACTGAACCGCGACTTCCATGTAGCCATCGCTGACGCCAGCGGCAATGCCTTCTTTGCGCAGTGGACGCGCAATCTGCTTGACCAAGGCCAGCGCATCCTGGGCATGTACCTGCATGACCTGAACAGCCACCTTCCCTCGGGCACGCTGGACGAGCACGTGGCCTTGGTGCTGGCCATCGAAGCGCGCAGCCCCGATGCGGCTGAACGTGCTGGCGGGCGCGATGCCGAGATCATTGCCGATCAGATACGGGCCCGCCTGGTGAACCGCCCGGTAGCCACTTTTGACATTGAGCCTATGGGCACCGGTCGCCGAAGCTGATCGCGAAAGAAGTCTGCGCGAGCGTTCAACGGCAACTGCCAGTTGCGGCGGCGAACGCTTGGCCACGACATTCAGGCCCCTGAATTTTGCTGTACGGCAGCAGTAGAGACGCGCCGGCCGGCCAGGTAGCCATAGACCATCGCTGCACCCACCGTGATGCCGGCGGCCGGGTAGCTGCCGCCCATGAAGCTGGCCGCATCGTTGCCCACGGCGTACAGCCCGGCGATGGGCGCCTCATTGGCGTCGAGCACCTCGCCATGCGCCGCGGTGGCCAACCCGACGAAGGTGCCGATGTCGCCGGGCCAGATGCGCACCCCATGAAAGGGCCCCTGCTCCAAAGGCCCCAGGCAGGGGTTGGGCGCGTGGGAGGCATCGCCATTGGCACGGTCGTATGGGTCGGCGCCGCGTTGGAAGTCGGCGTCAGTGCCCGTGCGCGCCATGGCGTTGAAGCGTGCCACCGTCTGCTCGAGCGCGGCTGCAGGCATCTGCAGGCGCACTGCGAGGGCTTCCAGGGTGGGCGCCGACACCCGGTAGCCGGATCGCTGCCCGGCGCCCAGCGGCATCGGTGCCGGGGGCGCCGCGCCCAGCCCGTAGAGGCGCTGTGCGCGGTGGTCGGCGATAAGCCAGAACGCGGGTTCATCCGTTCCCTTGCCGGCCACACCCAGCATGGCATGGACGAAGTCGTGGTACGACGCTGCTTCATTGGTGAAGCGCTGCCCCTCGTGGGTGACCCCGATGATTCCGGGCTTGGCGCGGTCGATGTAGTGGGGGTAGCCCACGACACGGCCATCCGCTTGCGGCACCAGCGACACCGGCGTCCAGGCGGCCGGCCGCGACAGGCCGGTGCGCAAGGCCGCGCCCACCGCCTCGGCCAACGCGAGCCCATCGCCCGTGTTGGTGATGGGCGCCAGCGTGTGGTGCGCGCGTCCCTGCGGCACATGCGGATAGAAGTGCGCGCGCCGCTCGGGGTTGCCCGGGAATCCGCCGCAAGCCAGCACCACGCCGCAGCGCGCACGGTAATGCACGGCTCGGTTGCCGACCTGCACCACGGCGCCGCCGACACGGGCAGTCGAGATGCCATCCAGCGCCAGGGACTCGACCCGTGCACCTGTCAGCACCTGGACCCCGCGCCGTGTGGCAGCGGCCCACAGTCCCGCGATCAAGCCGTTCCCGTTGGCGAGGCGCAGCCCTCGCGGATGGCCGGCGGCGCGCTCCAGCGCGTAGCGCGCCACCAGGCCGGCCACCTTGACCGTCGACGCCCACGACCGGCCCACCTTGAAGAAGTGCGGCAGGTCCTCGCCGGCGATCGTCATTCCGCCCCAGAGCATGGTGGTGGGCAGCGGCATGCGCAGGCGCCGCAGGTCCTTGCCCAGGATGCGGCCGTCCACGATGCCCGCCTTCAAGGCGCGCACGCCCGAGGTCGCGCCCGGAAAGTGCTGGTGGTAGTCGATGGAGCCGGTGGCCAGCAGGTAGCGCACGCCCATTTCTTCTTCGGCGAAGGCCAATGCCGCCGCGGCATGGTCGACGTAGGCGCGGGCCCGTTCGCGTTCGAACGCGTCACCGGCAGCCGCCTCGATGTAGGCCAGCGCGTCGTCCGGAGAATCGTGCAGGCCGGCTTCCGTAGCCTGCCGGTTACCGGGGATCCAGACCATGCCCTCGGACAATGCCGTGGTGCCGCCGATGGTCTCGGTCTTCTCCAGCACGACCACTTTCAGCCCCGCCCGCGCCGCCGACAGCGCGGCCATGAAGCCCGCCGCGCCGGAGCCAACGACCAGCAGATCGTAATCCACCGCTGGGGCGGATGAACGCTCGCCGCCCACGGTTCAGGCCTTGGGCAAGGCCGCCTTCGCGGTGCCGAAGTAGGCCAAGCCCGTGCTGAGCAGGCCCCCATCGACGTACAGCGTCTGGCCGGTCGTCCAGGTGGACTCGGCGAGGAACTGCACCGCGCGGGCAATCTCTTCGGCCTGGCCGAAGCGGTTCAAGGGCACCCGCTCCAGGTCATGCCGCATGACTTCCGGGTCGGACCTTGTCTTGGCCATGGATTGCCCATCGGCCGCAGGCGGCGCCTCGATCAGACCCGGGCCCACGCCGTTGACCAGCACGCCATAGGGCGCCAGTTCCACCGCCAGGCTCTGTATCAACGAGGTCTGCGCACCCTTGGTGACGCAGTAGGCCAATTCACCCGCCCAGCCCTGGGCCGCAGCCACCGAGGTGATGATGACGATGCGCCCTGCGCCTGCCTTGGCCATGCGCCGTGCCGCGGCCTGGCACACGATCGTGGTGCCGACGACGTTGATGTCCAGCATCTGCTTCAGGCTGTCGGCCTGGAGCTCGAAGAAGGGCGCAGCCTTGCTGATGGCGGCGCAGCACACCAGCGCATCAGGCGCCGCACCACCGAAGGCCTGGTCCACCGCGTCGAAGGCCTGTGCAATGGCCTTCGGGTCAGCCAGGTCCACGGCCACCCAGCGGGCGCGGCCGTCGCACAAGGCTTGCGTGTGCCCGCCATCGGCGCGGTCGAGGTTGACCACCTGGGCGCCGGCGGCCGCAAAGGCGCGGGCAATGGCTTGCCCGATGCCGTTGGATGCGCCCGTGACAACGACGCGGCGGACCGAACTTGCATTCACGCCTGGGCCCTCTTCTCGCAGGCAAACGCCTTCTCGGTGACCACCATGCGCGCGAAGCGGCTGGTATGCGCGAGCGTGTCGGCGCGCGTCGGGCTGGGGTTCAGCGAGTAGGCGGCTTCGTAGGCTTCCACGCTGTCGAACCACTGCTCAGCCACGCCATCCCAGTCAAACCCG
>CAISJH010000551.1 GCA_903885585.1 uncultured beta proteobacterium | reverse complement strand
TAGCCTTCCTTGCTGAGCTTGGCCAGCTCCACATGCACCTTGCTCACCAGCGGGCAGGTGGCGTCGAAGACGTTGAAGCCTCGGGCATCAGCTTCGGCACGCACGGCCTGGCTCACGCCGTGGGCGCTGAACACGAGCGTGGCACCCGGCGGCACATCGCTCAACTCCTCGATGAAGATGGCGCCCTTGGCCTTGAGGTCGTTGACGACGTAAGTGTTGTGCACGATCTCGTGGCGCACGTAGATGGGCGCGCCGTACTTGCGCAGCGCGCGCTCGACGATCTCGATGGCGCGGTCGACGCCCGCGCAGAAGCCGCGCGGCTCGGCCAGCAACACTTCCTGGGGCAAGATCACTTCGGTCATCACAGCACTCCCAGCACCTGTACCTCAAAGCGCACCGGTTGGCCCGCCAAAGGGTGGTTGAAATCGAACAGCAGCCAGCCCTCGCCCACCTCTCGCACGACGCCGGCATAGGCGCCCTGTCCGTCCGGCGTGGGGAACTGCACCACGTCGCCCACGCCGTACTCGGCGTCGGGGTCGCCCAGCTCGTGCAGCAAGGCAAGCTTCACGCGCTGCAGCAGCTCAGGGTTGCGCTCGCCGAAGGCCTCGCCCGCAGGCAGCTCAAAGGTCTGCCGTACGCCCTCGGCCAGGCCGATCAGGCGTGACTCCATGGCTGGTGCCAACTGGCCGGTGCCAAGCGACAGGGTGGCCGGCTTGTCGTTGAACGTGTTGATCACGTCAGCGCCGTCAGGACCTGCCAGGCGGTAGTGCAACGTCAGGAACGACCCGGGTTGGATGGTGGTCACGCAAGACCCTCTGAAGGGGGAGTGCCGAAGGGGGAATACCAAAGAGGAGGTACCGCATCCCGGGCCGGCGATAGACTGATTTCGATTCTACGAGCCGCGCCCCGCCCACCCTGCCCTGCACCCCGCCCAACCATGTCAATCAAGGACCTGCCCCTGACCCTGCGCCCGCGCGAGCGGCTGCTGGCCTGTGGTGCGCAGGCCCTGGCACCCGAGGAACTGCTGGCCGTGCTGCTGCGCACAGGGATGCCTGGCCTGGGCGTGCTGGACCTGGCGAGCACCCTGCTGCGCGAGTTCAAAGGCCTGGCCGGTTTGCTGGCCGCCCGGCCCCAGGACCTGAAGCGCATCAAGGGACTGGGGCCCGCCAAGCGGGCAGAGATCGTCGCGGTGATGGAGCTGGCACGGCGGGCCGCAGCACAAGAGCTGGGCCAGGCTTCGGTGTTCAACGCCCCGGCGCAGCTCAAGCACTACGCGGCGCTGCACCTGGCTCCGCTGGAGCATGAATCCTTCTCGGTGATCTACCTGGACACCCACCACCGGCTGATCGAGCTGCAGACGCTGTTCCGCGGCACGCTGGCACAGGCAAGCGTCTACCCCCGCGAGGTGGTGAAGGAGGCCCTGGCACGCAACGCTGCAGCCGTGGTACTGGCGCACAACCACCCATCGGGCGTGGCCGAGCCTTCGCGTGCGGACGAGTTCCTCACGCAGACGCTGAAGTCGGCGCTGCAGTTGGTGGACGTGAGGGTGCTGGACCACCTGGTGGTGGGCCGCGGTGAGGTGGTGTCCTTTGCTGAACGGGGGCTGCTGTGAGCAAGGCGGGCACGCGGGAGGCGCTGAAGGACTTCCAGGCGCTCAGCGCCGCGCTGAAGCGCCGCGCCAAGGAGGCGGCGGCCGAAGCCGCGCGGGAGCGCGCCCGCCTGGCAGCTGAGCAGGCTCAGCGCCGCCAACAGGCCCGCCTGCGGGAGGAGTTCGCCCGTGCGGTGGGTCCGGTCACGCAAGTGCCCGACAAGGGTCTCGCCGACCTGCGGCGCCCCCGTCCCGCGCCCGAGCCGCTGCAGCGGCAGCTCGATGAGCAGCAGGCGCTGCAGGAGGCACTGTCGGATGAGGTGGACATCGAGTCGCTGCTGCTCACCGACGACGGACTGAGCTTTCGCCGACCGGGCATCGGCCAGGACGTGGTGACCAAGCTGCGCCGCGGTCAGTGGGCCATCCAGTCACAGATTGACCTCCACGGTCTGCGACGCGACGAAGCGCGCGACGCCTTGTCGGCGCACATCCGCGAGTCGCTGCGCCGAGGCCACCGCTGTGTGCGCGTGGTGCACGGCAAGGGCCACGGCTCACCCGGGCGCCAGCCTGTGCTCAAGGCCAAGGTGCAGCGCTGGCTGGGGCAGAGTGCCGAGGTGGTGGCCTTTGCGCAGGCCAGCGGGCCGCAGGGCGGCGCCGGCGCCTTGATCGTGCTGCTGGCAGGCTGACAGCCTCGGGGCCCACGGCTGCCAAGGCAGCGATCAACCGCCCTTGTTGCGCATCCAGTCTGCCGTGCCGAAGAAGGCTTCGGTCAGGCGCTGAGCCAGCGTGTCGTCCACACCCTGGTCTTGCATGGCCTGCATCATGCAGGCCATCCACTGATCGCGCTCGGCAATGCCGATGGCGTAAGGCAGGTGCCGGGCGCGCAGCCGCGGGTGGCCAAAGCGCTCGATGTACAGGTTGGGCCCGCCCAGCCAGCCGCAGAGAAACCAGTGCAACTTGTCGCGAGAGCCCTCCAGCTCGCTGGGGTGCAGAGCTCGGATGCCAGCAAAGGCCGGCTCCAGCTCCATGAGGTCATAGAAGCGATCGACCAGAGCGCGCACGCCGGGCTCTCCACCCAGACGGTCAAACGGTGTACCCGAGGCGTCTTCAGCCATCACATCGCTCCTGGCAGCGCTGGGTTCAGACCACGCCGCGAAGCTTGAGACCAAGAGCCGACATGCCAATGCCCGCCGGCGACCCTGGCTGCTTGTCCATGAGGAGCTCGCGCCTGAGCACGGCATCACGCACGCTGACATCCAGCGGGATCTCCCCCACCAGCTCCAGCTTCACGGGCTGGCCGACCGTGGGGCTGACGTAGCGGTCGATCACCTGCTGCAGTTGCTGCCGCACGGCACGGCCCTCGCCCTGCTTGCGCACCTGGTTGACCACCAGCTGGATGTTGTAACGCTTCTGCGTCATGGCCAGCACCTTGATGGTGGCGTAGGCGTCGGTCAGTGAGGTGGGTTCGGGCGTGGCCACCACCAGCACACGATCGGCCAGCGACACCGTGTACAGCACCACCTCGGAGATACCGGCACCCGTGTCCAGCAGCACCCGGTCGTAGCGCGGCGCCACCTCGTTGATGACCTGCTGCAACTGCTCGCGCACTTCGGGCGTCAAGCGCGAATACTCCACCATGCCCGACCCGGCGAGCAACACCGAGTAACCGCCCGGCGCCGGCAGGATGGCTTCCTCCAGCCCGCTGCGGCCGGTGAAGACATCGTGCAGCGTCACTTTGGGAAACAGGTTCAACACGACGTCCAGGTTGGCCAAGCCCAGGTCGGCGTCCAGCACCAGGACGCGCTCGCCTTGGCGCGTCAGGGCGGCCGCCAGATTGGCCGAGACAAAGGTCTTGCCCACGCCGCCTTTGCCGCTGGTGATGGCCGTGATGCCGGCGCGGCGCTCTGGGGCTGCCGCCTTGTCGGTCACTGCGCTTCTCCTTCACGATCGTCCAAGGCCCAGGCGAACAGCAGCGCGCGCTCGTCGGCGGACACATCGCTGACGACGGGGCGCTCGATGCAGGCCCGGTCCCGGCCCTCGCTCTTGGCCTGATAAAGCTGGTGGTCCGCGCGTGCGCACCACACCACCGGGTCAGCCTTGAGCACATCCCCAGCAAAGGCTCCTCCAATGCTCACCGTCGCCTGCAACCGCACCCCGTCGGTTGTCACGGCGCAGGCCTGCGCCACGGCGTCGCGGATGCGTTCAGCCGCGCTATGGGCGAAAGGCACGGCACAGCTGGGCAGGATGACGCCGAACTCCTCGCCCCCGATGCGCGCCACCATGTCCATGGGTCGCACCTGGTCAGCTATTGCACGCGCCACCGCCTTGAGCACCGCGTCGCCCGCGACGTGACCATGCGTGTCGTTGATGCGCTTGAAATGGTCGATGTCGAGCAACAGCAGCAGCGCAGGATCGCCGCCCCGGGCGATGCGGGCGGCCTCACGCGCCAGAGCCCCCTCGAAGGTCCTGCGGTTGGCCAGCCCCGTCAAACCGTCGCGGGTGGCCAGTTCGACCAGGCCATGCACAACGCCCTGAAGCCAGGACGACTCTCCAGGCTCCACATCGGGCAGGGGCAGACCCGCACTTTTGAGAAGCTCCACTGCCCGGTCATAGGGCGGCTGAGAGAACGCTTCAGACGGCATCGGTGGAGTGAGATTTGACGTGCGAAGGCGGTGTGCAGCAAAGCATTGGTCAGTCTATCAGTGGCGCAGCGGGGCACCCGGGGGAGACGGACAGCATCGTCCCACGGTGGCGCGGCCTGCGGCAGAGTGGATGTGATTCAATACATCGGCCTGACTTCTAAGCACCGCACCATTTTCATGTCCGTCGCCTCGAGCCAAGTCGAGCAGCAATTCCAGCTGACCCACAGCGATTTCGAGCGCATCAGGCGACTGATCTACGCTCGCGCGGGGATCAGCCTGCACGAGGGCAAGCAGGCCATGGTCTACAGCAGGCTGTCACGCCGGCTGCGGGAGTTGCGGCATGCCAACTTCGCCAGCTACCTGGACGCCCTGGAGCGCGGCACGGGTGCGGCCGGCGAGGAGGAATGGCAGGAGTTCGTCAACAGCCTCACCACCAACCTGACGTCCTTCTTCCGCGAGGAGCATCACTTCCACGCCTTGCATGAAGAACTGAGCGCCAAGCGCGGACGACCGATCCGCATCTGGTGCAACGCCGCCTCCACGGG
>CAISJH010000550.1 GCA_903885585.1 uncultured beta proteobacterium | reverse complement strand
TCGGAGATCGTGGAGATCGTGGACATCATCCGCAAGATCCGCGACAGCGGCGTCACGGTGCTGCTGATCGAGCACGTGATGCAGGCGGTGATGAGCCTGTCGGAGCACCTGTATGTGCTGTCCTACGGCCGCATCATTGCCGACGGCGCGCCGCGCGACGTGGTGCGTGACCCGGCCGTGATCGAGGCCTACCTGGGCCGCGGTGCGGCCGAGCAAATGAACGGGCAGACAAGCGGGCCGGACGACGGCCAGGCCCTACCCCAAGGAGCCCCCCATGCTTGAAGTCCGAGGCTTGCGGGCCGGCTACGGCAGCGTGGAGATCCTGCGCGGCATCGACCTGGACGTGCGCGCTGGCGAGATCGTGGCCGTGCTCGGCAGCAACGGCGTGGGCAAGTCCACGCTGAACAACAACCTGTCGGCGCTGTACCGGCCCTTTGCCGGCTCCATCCGCTTCAAGGACGAAGAGCTGGTGGGCTGCAGTTCAAGCGAGATCGTCAGGCGCGGGCTGATCCATGTGCCCGAAGGCCGGCGCATCTTCCCCAACCTGAACGTGCGCGAGAACCTGGAGCTGGGCAGCCTGGTGCGCGGCAAGCCCAACCGCGCCCGCAATCTCGAGCACGTGGTGGGCATCTTTCCGCGGCTGAAGGAGCGCTTTGGTCAGCTGGCGGGCACGCTGTCGGGGGGTGAGCAGCAGATGCTCGCCATCGGCCGCGGCCTGATGTCCGAGCCCGAGCTGCTGATCCTGGACGAGCCGTCGCTCGGCCTGTCGCCGCTGCTGGTGGAAGAGATGTTCGCGCTGGTGCGGCGCATCAACGCTGAAGGCCTGCCGGTGCTGCTGATGGAGCAGAACGCGGTGCAGACCCTGGCCATTGCGCACCGGGCCTACATCATCGAGAACGGCGCGGTGGCGATGCAGGGCCCGGCAGCCGACCTGGCACGTGACCCGGAGTTGCGGCGCAACTACCTGGGGCTGTGAACGCGTGCAGGACATGGCCGACCTGACGCCGCTGCCTGTGGTGCCGGACTGAAATGATGAACGCCAGCACCCTGGACGACATGCGCTCCCTGGAAATGCAGGGCCGGCGCGCCCTGGTGACCGGGGCGGGCTCCGGCATCGGCTTGGCCGTGGCGTGTGCCTTGGCTGCGCAGGGCGCCCGGGTGGCGGGCATGGTGCAGCACGAGGCGCAGGCTGAAGCCCTGCGTCACCATCTGCCCGACGCGGCCGTCTTCGTCCAGGACCTGCTGGACGACGCGGCCACCGCCGCCTTGCCGCAGCGGGCCGCCCAGGCGCTGGGGGGGCTGGACGCGCTGGCCTGCTGCGCCGGGATCTTCTTCAAGAAGGGCTCGGACGACACCACGCTGGACGAGTGGCGGGCCACGCTGGCGCTGAACCTCAATGCCACCTTCGTGCTGACGCGCGCGGCCATTGCCACGATGCGCGCGCCTGGGGCCACGGGCGACCGCAGCGTCGTCGTCATCAGCAGCCAGATCGGCCTGGTGGGGCATGCGCGCGGCGCGGCCTATGCGGCGTCCAAGGCGGGCTTGAACGGCATGGTCAAGTCGCTGGCGCTGGAGTGGGCGCCCGAGGCCATCCGCCTGAACGCCGTGGGCCCCGGTCCGGTGGAGACGGCGATGGTGGCGGGCGTGCTGGCCGACCCGGCCGCCCTGGCCGCCATGCAGGCCAGCATTCCCCTGGGCCGCCTGGGCCAGCCGCAGGAGATCGCGGAGCTGGTGAGTTTTTTGCTGTCGTCCCGCGCCTCGTTCATCACCGGCCAGGTCGTCTGCGCCGATGGCGGCTTCACCGCACGGTGACGCGCATGCCCAGCGCACCCCCCCCGGTCATGGCGGTGTCCTTGCCCTCACTGCCCATCACCAAATACCACCAGGTCTACCTGGTGCTGCGAGAGCAGTTGCAGGAAGGCCGCTTCGCACAAGGCTTCCCCAGTGAGCTGGCGCTCACACAGCAGTTTGGCGTAGGCCGCGTCACAGTGCGCCGCGCGCTGGAGCAGCTGGTGCAGGAAGGGCTCATCGTGCGCGAGGCCGGGCGCGGTACGCGACCGGTGACGCCGGGAGGCGCGTCGGGCAGCGGCTCGGGCGCGGTGGCGCCGGCGGCGCCCGCCCACCCCGTGACCCGCCTCACCGGCCTCCTGGAGAACATCGTCAGCGTCAGCCGCAGCACCACGGTGAAGGTGCTGGACTGGCGCAGCATCCAGGCCTCGGACAGCCTGGCGCAGGTGCTGCAGGTGGCGCCCGGCTCCACGGTGCGCAAGGTCACGCGGCTGCGCAGCGCGGCGGCCGGCCCGGTGTCCTACATCACCATCTACGTGCCCGAGCCCTTGATCCGCGGTTTCGGCCGGCGCGACCTGGGGCAGAAGCCCGTGCTCCAGTTGCTGGAGGAAAGCGGTATCGAACTCGGCCGAGCCCGCCAGACCGTGACGGCCAGCGCCGCCAACGCCCAGGTGGCGCGCGAGCTGGACGTGGCCGTGGGCACGGCCCTGCTGTCGGTGCGGCGCCTGGTCTACGACAGCGCCGACCGTCCGGTGCAATTGCTGCACGGCCTGTACCGTACCGACCGTTACGAGTACCAGATGGAACTTTCGCAGGTGGGCGGTGTGGACGCGCGCATCGTCGCGCATGAGATGGTGCCGTGATGATGAGCGCCAGGCCCGCGCCCCAGACCCTCGCCCAGAAGCTGCTGGCGCGTGCCAGCGACCGAACGCAGGTGGGCGTGGGCGAGATCGTGAACTGCCGGGTGGACCTGGCCATGTTCCACGACTCTTCCGGCCCGCGGCGCCTGAAGCCCATGCTGGA
>CAISJH010000549.1 GCA_903885585.1 uncultured beta proteobacterium | reverse complement strand
AGCGACTTCAGCACCCGCTTTGGATCATCGGCAGTCCCAGCTCATTGATGTCCATCAGGGAGTGCTGCGCAACGCAACGGGCTTGATCTTCAGTCGCTGCGCATTGCGGCTCAGGACATCATCCAAGGTTGCCATGTGCTTGGCGCCCGCAGCTTCGGCACACGCGAGGTGGAGGGCGTCGCCGGCGCGCAGTGCACTCGTGGCATCGAGCACCAATTCGGCTGCGCGATGAAAGTCGGCGGGCGTTACCGGCAGCAATCGAAGGTCAGCAGCCACCATACGCTCGAAGCGCGTCCAAGCACCCTGGGCTTGTTGGGCATCGATCGCGCCGGTACGTTGCTTGATGCCCAGGGCGTTGGCGAACTCTGGAATGCACCATGCCGCGGCCACGAGTTCACTCTTCTCGCGTGCATACCATTCGGCTGCTGCCACGCTGTACGGCTCGTTCAGGAACAACGGCACGAGTACGCTGGTGTCGACATAGACCATGTCAGTACCGCGCCCCACTGCGCAGTTCTTCCATCACAGACTCGCTCATGGGCATGGTGCTGCGAGCCTCGTTCAGCTCGAGCGCGAAAGCCCTGCGATCCCAATGCGCCAGCCGAATGGACAGGCTGCCGTCAACTGTGATGTGGGCGTCCAAAGTGGCTCCTTCGTGCAAACCGAGTCGGCGCACGATTTCGGAGGGGATTCGCAGGGCGAGACTATTGCCCCATTTGGCCACCTGAAGATCCATGATGTATATCCACAAATGTTTACACATCCTAATCGCTGAGCTCAATCCGTCAAGCGGTCGGGCCGTTGAACATGCCAGGCATCACCGTATGCCAATGGCCGGCAGGTAGCCAGGGAGGCGCCTGCCCGTCAGTGAGGCGCGCCCCAGGGGCCACCATAGGCAGCCACTGGACAAAACTGGCACACGTGATCAGCGCGGGTCGATTGGGGTCATCGCCGGGCAGTGAGCCTCGATCACTTCGGCCGCGTCAAACAACAGGTCTTCGCGGAAGCGCGGTGCCGTCAGCTGCACGCCCATGGGCACCGCGCCGGCCATCCCCGTGGGCACCGACAGGCCAGGCAGCCCAAGCAGCGGCAACGCGAATTGGGACTCCTGCGCGCGCAGCACCCTGGCCATCGTGTCGGCACTTTCCACGTCCAGGCCCCAGGGGAACGGTGGCTCGCCTGATACCGGGCCGAGGACCAGCGGGTAGCGCTCCATGAAGAGCTGCCAGCGGCGAATCAGCGTGCTGCGCCGCGCGAAGGCCTTGAGGTGGGCGGCGTGGTCGAGCACCGGTGAATCGGCCAGCATCCAGCCGAACGACCGGCGTACGCCCTCGTCACCCAGCTGCTCGATGGCAGGCCACATGAAGAACCGGGCCTCGTCGTTGCCGACCAGATTCCACAGCCGGTGGGCTTCACCCAGGTCGGGCGGCTCCACCTCCTCCACCAGATAACCGGCATCGGCCAGCCAGGCGCCGGCCTGGCGCACAGCGGCCACCACCGCCGGGTCCGCCGGCCCGCCGTGGCACTGCACCGTCATGGCCACCCGCAGCGGCCTGGGCAGGGCCGGGCCGGCCAATGGCGCGGGCACCCACCAGGGGTCGCGCGAGTCGCCTGGGCTCATGGCCGCCAGGGCCAGGCGCAGGTCGGCCACATGGCGGGCCAGCGGGCCCTGCACGGACATCATGGCCATCGACACCGGACGCTCCTCCTTGGCGCTGGGCAGAAAAGCCGGCACCCGGCCGAACGACGGCCGCAGGCCATACACCCCGGTGCAATACGCAGGGTAGCGAACCGATCCGGCCAGGTCGTTGCCGTGCGCGATGGCCCCCATGCCAGCGGCCACGGCAGACGACGCACCACCGCTGGAGCCGCCCGGCGTGTGCGCACGCGACCACGGGTTGTAGGTGCGGCCATGCAGGTCGTTTTCGGTGAACCACCGCACCGAGAACGCCGGCGTGTTGGTGCGGCCGATGATCACCGCGCCGGCCCGGCGCAGGTTGGCCACCACCGGGCTGTCTTCCGATGCGATGTTGTCCTTGAACGCGACCACGCCGTTGGTGGTGGCGCGGCCGCGCAGGTCGACGTTGACCTTCACCGTCACCGGCACGCCGTGCAGCGGGCCCAGTGTCTCGCCGCGCCGCCGCGCGGCATCGGCGGCATCGGCCGCCGCCAGGGCCTCTTCGGGCAACACATCGACGATGGCGTTCAGTGCCGGGTTGACCTCCTGCACACGGTCCAGGGCAGACACAGCCGCCTCCCTTGCAGACACCGCGCCGGCGCGGATGGCGGCAGTGAGTCGATACGCAGGCCAGCGCCACAGGGGTTCAGACATCGCGGGGTCTCCAGTTGAATGGTGACCAGAGCGTACCCGCTCTGCACCCCAGCGGGCGCGAAGGGCTTGACCCGCATCAAACCCTCGGGCGCTGTCGGGCCGCAGGATGGGGCATGCGTTCAGATCAGGCTCGCGCGACGCCGGAGGGCGTGCGGGCCGGGGCCGGCACCAGGCGGCCGTCCCACCTGCGGGCGGCTTTCAGCCGCTTCCTGCACCGGCGTCGCAGGCTGGGGCACTTTGCCCGCCACCCGTTGCAGGACGCCCTGGCCGGCCGCGGCAAGGCCAACGCGTTGCCCGATGCCGTCACGCAGGACCTGCTGGAGGTGGCGCGTGACGAGGCCGCGCAGGCGCTGCAGCGCCTGCATTCGCGCCCGGAGGGCCTGAGCACGCGCGAAGCGGCCGCCCGGCTGGCCCGGCACGGGCCCAACCTCGTGGAGCATGAAGGCCCCCTGCCCTGGTGGCGGCACCTGTGGCACTGCTTCCTGGACCCATTCAACCTGCTGCTGACAGCGCTGGCCGCGGTGTCCTGGGCGACGCACGACCTCAAAGCCACGGTGGTGATCAGCACCATGGTGGCGCTCAGCACAGCGCTGCGCTTTGTGCAGGAACATCGGTCCAGCCGCGCGGCGGAGTCGCTGAAGGCGCTGGTGAGCAACACGGCCACGGTGATGCGGCAGGGGCGACGCGAGGTACCGATCAGGAAGCTGGTGCCCGGGGATGTGCTGCTGCTGTCGGCGGGCGACATGATCCCGGCCGACTGCCGCGTGCTGGCGGCGCGTGACCTGTTCATCTCCCAGGCGGCCCTGACCGGCGAGTCCTTGCCGGTCGAGAAATTCGCCCAGTCGAAGAGCCCGCAGACGAACAACCCGCTGGAGATGGAGAACCTGGTCTTCATGGGCACCAATGTGGTCTCGGGCAGCGCCACGGCAGTGGTGGTGGGCACCGGACCGAACAGCTACTTCGGCGCCCTGGCCCGCCAGGTCGGCCAGTCCGATCGCAGCCCCACGCAATTCCAGGCCGGCGTCAACAAGGTGGCCTGGCTGCT
>CAISJH010000548.1 GCA_903885585.1 uncultured beta proteobacterium | reverse complement strand
CGCCGACCGCGTGGTCGTGCAGTTGCCGGGCGTGCAGGACACGGCCAAGGCCAAGGACATCATTGGCCGCACCGCCACCCTGGAAGTGCGCATGGTCAACGAGAGTGCCGAGGCCCAGCAAGCCCTGTCCGGTGGTGCCGTCCCCTTTGGCAGCGAGCGCTACCTGGAGCGCAATGGCGCGCCGATCATCGTGTTCCGCCAGGTGGTGCTGACCGGCGATAACCTGAACGATGCGCAGGCCGGCTTTGACAACCAGACGCAAGAGCCCGCGGTGCACCTGACGCTGGACGCCAAGGGTGCGCGTATCTTCAAGGACGTGACGCGCGACAACGTCGGCAAGCGCATGGCCATCCTGCTGTTCGAGAAGGGCAAGGGCGAGGTCGTGACCGCACCGGTCATCCGCAGCGAGATCGGTGGCGGACGGGTGCAGATCTCCGGGCGCATGACCACGCAGGAAGCCAACGACACGGCGCTGCTGCTGCGGGCCGGTTCGCTCGCGGCGCCCATGGAGATCATCGAGGAGCGCACCATCGGCCCGAGCCTGGGTGCCGAGAACATCTCGATGGGTTTCAACAGCGTGGGCTACGGGTTTGTGGCGATCGTCATCTTCATGTGCGCTTACTACCTGTTGTTCGGGCTGTTTTCGTCACTGGCGCTCGGTTTCAACCTGCTGCTGCTGGTGGCGGTGCTGTCCATGCTGCAGGCCACGCTCACGCTGCCGGGCATGGCCGCCATCGCGCTCACGCTGGGCATGGCCATCGACGCCAACGTGCTGATCAACGAGCGGGTGCGCGAGGAGCTGCGCGCCGGTGCCTCTCCCCAGGCGGCCATCCATGCGGGTTATGAGCGCGCGTTTGCCACCATCTTGGACTCCAACATCACCACGCTGATCGCCGGCGTGGCCCTGCTCGCCTTCGGCTCCGGCCCGGTGCGTGGCTTTGCGGTGGTGCACTGCCTGGGCATCCTGACCTCGATGTTCTCGGCCGTCATGTTCTCGCGCGGGCTCGTGAACCTCTGGTACGGACGGCAGAAGAAGCTGAAATCGGTGTCCATCGGCCAAGTCTGGAAGCCCGGCACCCAGGCGCCCACCCAAACGCCGCTGGCCTGAGGAGCGCGCACCATGGAATTCTTCCGCATCCGCAAGGACATCCCGTTCATGCGCCACGCGCTGGTGCTGAACGTCATCTCCTTCCTCACCTTCGCTGCCGCGGTGTTCTTCCTGTTCACCCGTGGGCTGTACCTGTCCATCGAGTTCACGGGCGGCACGGTGCTGGAGGTGGAGTACGCACAGCCTGCCGACATCAACAAGACCCGCGCGGCGGTGGAGTCGCTCAACCTCGGCGAGGTGCAGGTGCAGACCTTCGGCACCTCCAAGGACGTGCTGATCCGCCTGCCTGTGCGGGGTGATGTCAAGCAGTCGGAGTTGTCGCAGCGCGTCTTCGAGCAGCTGTGCAAGGCCGAGTCCGGTACGGTCTCGACCAAGCAGTACGTGAGTGCGCAGGGCGAGTCGATCAGCCGCCCCTCGTGTGCCACGGCGGCGGGCACAGAGCCGCTGAAGCTCAACCGCACGGAGTTCGTCGGTCCCTCGGTGGGCTCGGAGTTGGCGCGCGACGGCCTGATCGCGCTGGCCTTCACCGTGGTCGGCATCATGATCTACCTGGCCTTCCGCTTCGAGTGGAAGTTCGCCGTGGCCGGCATCGTGGCCAACCTGCACGACGTGGTGATCATCCTGGGCTTCTTCGCCTTCTTCCAGTGGGAGTTCTCGCTGGCCGTGCTGGCGGCGGTGCTGGCCGTCCTGGGCTACTCGGTCAACGAGTCGGTCGTGATCTTCGACCGCATCCGCGAGACCTTCCGCAAGATGCGCAAGATGAGCACCCCCGAGGTGATCGACCATGCCATCACCAGCACCAC
Organism: uncultured beta proteobacterium; assembly: GCA_903885585.1. GTDB lineage: Bacteria > Pseudomonadota > Gammaproteobacteria > Burkholderiales > Burkholderiaceae_C > Rubrivivax. The sequence goes on along the minus strand of CAISJH010000548.1, from coordinate 154 downwards.
CAGCCGTACCATCATCACCCACGGCTCCACGCAGATCATGGTGTTGTCGATGCTGATCTTTGGCGGGCCCACGCTGCACCACTTCTCGGTGGCGCTGACCATCGGCATTCTGTTCGGCATCTATTCCTCGATCTTCGTGGCAGCGGGCATTGCG
>CAISJH010000547.1 GCA_903885585.1 uncultured beta proteobacterium | reverse complement strand
GCGCGCCATCTGCAGCGGCGTGACGCTGCCCGTGCCCAGCGCAAGGGTGAGGTTGTCGGGCTGGCGCGCCGCATCCAGCCCCAGGCGGCCGGCCCACTCGCGCACCGGGCCCACGCCCACCTGCTGCGCCACGCGCACGCTCACCAGGTTCTTCGACTTCGCCAGCGCCTGGCGCACCGTCATCGGCCCGTCAAAGCGGCCGTCGCTGTTCTGCGGGCTCCAGCCGTTGGCGGCCGTGAAGGGCAGATCGTCCACCACGGTGGCTGGCATCAGGCCCTGTTCCAGGGCAGCCGAGTACAGCAGCGGCTTGAAGCTGGAACCCGGCTGACGCCAGGCCTGGGTGGCATGGTTGAAGGGCTGGCGTGCGAAGTCGAAGCCCCCCACCAGGGCGCGGATGCGGCCCGTGGACGGGTCCAGCGCGACGAAGGCGGCCTGCGCTTCAGGCCATTGCACCAGGGCCCATGCGGCCAGCCCCGAAGGAGCACGCATCACGCGCACGACAGCGCCGCGCCGCAACGCCAGCGCAGCCGGGGCCTTGGGCGCCAGGCCGGGCGCGGCGCGGCGCAGGGATTCGCCCGTGAGGGTGAGGCGCTCGCCGGTGGCCAATTGCACCCTCACCTCGCGCGGCGTGGCCTGCAGCACGATGGCCACCCGCAGCTGCTCGTCGTCGCGGTGCGCCTTCAAGGCTTGCGCCGCAGCCCGCTCGAGCTCCGGCCCATCACCCGCCGGCAGGTCTTCCACGTCCTCGGGCCCGCGCCAGGGCGTGCGGCGGTCGTGCTCCAGCACGGCTCGCCGCACAGCGTCGCGCGCAGCCCGCTGGTCGGCCGCGCGCAGCGAAGTCACCACGCGCAGGCCCTGGGTGTAAGCCTCGGGACCAAAGCGCTCCACCACGGCGCGACGGGCCATCTCGGCCACGTGCCCCGCCGGCACCGCCACATCCAGCGGTGATCGGATGTCGAGCCTTTCCGCTCGCGCGGCGGCCCACTCGGCCTGCGTGATGACCCCTGTGACGCGCATGCGCTCCAGCACCACCTGCTGCCGCGCCACGGCGCGCTGGCGATTGACCACCGGATTGGCGTAATGCGGGTTCTGCGGCAGGCCGGCGAGCATCGCCGTCTCGGCAAGGCTCAGCCGCTCCAGCGGCTTGCCGAAGTAGGTCTGTGCTGCGGCGGCAAAGCCATAGGCCCGCTGGCCGAGAAAGATCTCGTTGAGATAGACCTCCAGGATGCGGTCCTTGGTCAACGCCTTCTCCACCTGCAGCGCCAGCAAGATCTCCTTGGCCTTGCGCTCGGGCGTGAAGCGCTGCGTCAGCAGCATGGTGCGCACCAGCTGCTGCGTGATGGTGGAGGCCCCCTGCTTCATGCCACCGGTCATCATCGACATCACGGCCCGCGCCATGCCCTTCGGATCGATACCGCTGTGCTCGCGGAACCGCGTGTCCTCCACCGCCAGCACGGCGTCTTGCAGGCGCTTCGGGATGCGTGACAGGGGCACGAAGATGCGCCGCTCCGCCCCAAACTGGGCGATCTCCACGCCGTCGGCCGTCACCACCTGCAACGGCAGCCGGGGCTGGTACTGCACGATGCGGTCGATGGCGGGCAGCTCGAAGGCCGCGTCGGCCTGGGGCGGCGCAGCCCACAGGCACCAGGTCAGGCTCGCCAGACAGGCGGCGCGGGAAACTTGCATGGGACGGATTATCGAGACCAACGTTTGAAAGCCATCTCGGGCTTGAAGTGCAGAGGCCGCATGTTTGGCGGGTTGGGGGCCAGGGGCCCCGGGACCGGCCAGGTGTCGCGGCGCTTCCTCAGGGTTTTCACCGCAATTGGCCTCTGGCGGGCCCGAATCAAGCCCCTGGGTTTGACCTTCCCCTGTTGCGCAGCCAAGAATCGCCGCTGACCGTGTGGGCCACGGGTTGGCTGGCGCCTGGTTGCGCCGTCACGCCGGCCCCTGGACGTACCACCTGCACCGATGCACAAGAACCCCCTTCTGGAGACCCACTCATGACCTCACGCCACGACGTCCGCCGCCGCCAGCTCGGCCTGGCCGCGCTCTCAGGCCTTGCCTTGGGCGCCCTCGGGTCGGCCCGGGCCCAGACGCCCGCCTGGCCGGCGGCCAAGCCCATCCGCCTGATCGTGAACTTCCCGGCCGGTGGCTCGCCCGACCTGGTAGCGCGCTCGGTATCCACCACCGTGGCCCAGGCCCTGGGCCAGCAGATCGTGGTGGACAACCGCGGCGGCGCCGGCGGCATCATCGGCTCGGACGCCGCCGCCAAGAGCGCGCCCGACGGCTACACCTTCCTGTGCAGCTCGGGCAGCGGCGCGTCCATCGTGCCCTACGTCACGCCCAAGATGCCGTTTGACCACGACAAGGACCTCGTGCCCGTGGCGGCGGGGGCGCGGCTGCAACTGTTCCTGGTGGTGCGAAGCGATGCGCCCTACAAGACCTATGCCGAGTTCATCGCTCACGCCAAGCGCAACCCCGGCAAGCTCACCTATGGCACGCCTGGCAACGGCACCAGCCCCCACATCGCGGGCGAGATGCTCAAGGCCCAGGCCGGCTTCTTCAGCGTGCACATCCCCTACCGCGGCTCGGGGGCGGCGCTGCAAGACCTGCTGGGCGGCACCATCGACTACCTGCTGGATCCGGGCATCGCGTTCCCGCACGTGCGCTCGGGCCGGCTGCGCCTGCTGGCCGTGACCTCGCCCAAGCGGCTGTCGATGTTCCCTGACGCCCCCACGCTGGAAGAATTGGGCCTCAAGGGTTTTGACGCCGGCACCACGCACGGCTTCTGGGCCCCGGCGGGTACGCCCGCGGCGATCATCGAGCGCATGAACCGCGAGATCAACCGCGCGCTGATGCTGCCCGCGGCGGTGGAAGCCATCCGCGGCATCGGCGCCGAGCCCACACCCATGTCACCCGCCGAGTTCGGCGCACTCACCAAAGCCGACGCGCGGCGCTTCGCGCAGATCATCAAGGACCGCAACATCGTGCACGACTGAGCGCCGCGCTCGCGGCCTGGCATGCGGCCGACAATGCGCCGCATGCCCGACGTGCCCCGTGCCAAGTCCGCGCCCCAGAAGGCGATGGAGCGGCTCGGCCTGGTGCGCGACATCGATCTGGCGCTGCACCTGCCGCTGCGCTACGAGGACGAGACGCAGCTGCAATCCATCGCCCACACCCGCGACGGCCAGACCGCGCAGGTGGAGGGCGTGGTGCGCGAGGCGCAAGTGGAGCTGCGCAGCCGGCGCCAGCTGGTGGTGCGGCTGGCGGACGACAGCGGCGACATCACGCTGCGCTTTCTGAACTTCTACCCCTCGCATCAGAAGGTGCTGGCACGCGGCCAGCACGTGCGCGTGCGCGGCGAGGTACGCGGCGGGTTTCTGGGGCGGGAGATGGTGCACCCGACCTTCAAGGCCGTGGAGCCGGGCGCGCCGCTGCCGGCCTCTCTCACGCCGGTGTACCCCAGCAGCGCACAGCTGCCACAGGTCTACCTGCGCAAGGCCATCACCTCCGCACTGGCACGTGCGCCCCTGGACGAGGTGCTGCCTCCCGCCGCCCTGCCCGCCGGCCTGCCCACGCTGAAGGAGGCCGTGCGCCTGCTGCACCAGCCACCGCCCGGGCTGCCCCTGGCCACGCTGGAAGATCGCAGCCATCCGGCCTGGCAGCGGCTCAAATTCGACGAGTTGCTGGCGCAGCAGCTGGCCCAGGCGCAGGCGGTGGCTGCGCGCGAGCGGCTGCGCGCACCTGTGATGGCCGCGGTCACTGGCCCATCCAGCCTGCACACCCGCCTGCAGGCCGCCCTGCCCTTTGCGCTCACCGCCGCGCAGGCCCGCGTCTGCGGCGAAATCGACGCCGACCTGGCACGGCCCGTGCCCATGCACCGCCTGCTGCAGGGCGACGTGGGCTCGGGCAAGACCGTGGTGGCCGCGCTGGCGGCCGCGCGCGCCATCGACGCAGGCTGGCAATGCGCGCTCATGGCCCCCACCGAGATCCTGGCCGAACAGCACTTCCAGAAACTGGTGCAGTGGCTGCAGCCACTGGGCATCACCGTGGCCTGGCTCACAGGCAGCCGCAAAGGCAAGGTCCGCAAAGCCATGCTGGCGCAGATCGCCTCGGGCGAGGCGGGGCTGGTGGTGGGCACGCACGCCGTGATCCAGGACGATGTGGTCTTTGCCCGCCTGGGGCTGGCGGTGGTGGACGAGCAGCACCGCTTCGGCGTGGCGCAGCGGCTGGAGCTGCGCCACAAGCTGGTGGAAACGGTCGACGGTACTGCACCAGCGTCGCAGCCTGGCAGCGGGGCCGACCGCGCTGGGGCGGCAGCAGGAGCTGCAGGCTCTGGGACCACCGCATCAGTCCCGCGCCTTGAACCCCACCTCCTGACCATGAGCGCCACGCCCATCCCGCGCACGCTGGCCATGACCTACTTTGCGGATCTGGCCGTCAGCACCATCGACGAGCTGCCGCCCGGCCGCACGCCCATCGTCACCAAGGTGTTTGCCGACAGCAAGCGCGAGCAGGTCATCGGCCGCATCCGCGACGAGGTGCAGCAGGGCCGGCAGGTCTACTGGGTGTGCCCGCTGATTGAGGAGAGCGAGTCGCTGGACCTGCAGAACGCCACCGAGACGCACGCCCAGCTCAGCGCCGTGCTCGCGGCTGCGCTGCCGGGCTGCCAGGTGGGGCTGCTGCACGGCCGCATGCCGGCTACCGAGAAGGCGGCCGTGATGGCCGAGTTCACCAGCGCTCGCATGGGCGTGCTCGTGGCCACCACCGTCATCGAGGTGGGCGTGGACGTGCCGAACGCCAGCCTGATGGTCATCGAGCATGCCGAGCGCTTCGGCTTGGCGCAACTGCACCAGCTGCGCGGGCGTGTGGGGCGCGGCTCGGCCGCCAGCGTGTGCGTGCTGCTCTACACCGGCCCGCTGTCGGACACCGGCAAGTCGCGCCTGCGGGCCATGGCCGAGACCACTGACGGCTTCGAGATCGCGCGGCGCGACCTGGAGATCCGCGGCCCCGGCGAGTTCATGGGCGCGCGCCAGAGTGGTGCCGACTTGCTGCGCTTTGCCGACCTGAACGGTGACACCGGGCTGCTGGAGCAGGCGCGCCGCGTGGCGCCTCGCCTGATGGCGGAACACCCTGCCGCGGCACGCGCTCACGTGGCGCGGTGGCTCAGCACCAAAGCCGAATATCTGAAGGCGTGAGGGAAGGATGACAGGGCCGAAAGCTGCCGCTCCCGGGACGGGCGGTGCGGGTACCCCTCTCCGCTCATGTCCCCCGGGCCGGGCTCCGCCCGACCCTCCTCCTTTACTTCGCTGTGAGGGGTGCCCGCACCACCCGCCCTGCCGTCATTGCCGCGTGGGCAGCATCGCCGGCGCCTGGGCGAACATCGTCCACAGCTGGACGGGCACGGCCAGAGGGTCGGTCTTGGCGTCGGCCTCCAGGGCCTTCAGCGTCTGGCGGGCGGCGTCCTTGCGGCCGGCCGCCAACTGGGCCATGGCCAGATGCAGGCGGGCTTCCACGGGGCGGCGCAGGCCGCCCTTGGCCAGACCTTGTTCCATCAGGGCCAGCCCCGGCTCCACCTGCGCAGGCGCAGCCCCTTGGGGCAGACCGGCCACCATGGCCCAGCCCAGGTCCACCAGGCCGTTGCCATTGGGCGCCGTCCGGGCCGAGGCCTCGGCAGCGGCGCGGTCAGCGGCTTCGGCCGCGGCTTGCTTGCGCACCTGATCGCGCAGGGTTTGATGCGCCGCGGCCTGGCCGCCCTTGCCCATCTGACCGGCGGCGAAGGCATCTTCCACCACCGACAGGGCCTCGGCCGGCTGGCCCAGGCGCGCCGCCAACTGCGCGAGCTCTTCGCCCAACTCCAGCTGTTTGACGCCGCCCACCACGCGCAGCAGGCGGTACATCTCGATCAGCGTACGGTCGGGAATGGCGGGGTCCCGCGCCGCCGTGACCACCAGATCCATCCAGTACTCGGGACGCGGGTAGGCCACGGCCAGACGCTCCAAGGTCCGCTGCAGACCGCCGTCCTTGAGCTTCTGCTGCAACGACAACAGCGTGCGAAGGTGCGACTCCGGCGGGGTCTGCCCGGCCTTGTCGGCCGCATCGAGGCGCGCTGCCAGCGCGGCCATGGCGCCCTTGTCGTCGCCGCTGGCCAACTGGCTCTGGATGCGCACCATGCGCACCGCGTCCTGCGTGCCCCCAAGGGCCGCATAGCGCTCGGTCCAGCGCAGCACGCGCGGGTGATCGTTCAAGCGCGAGGCGATGCTGACGACGGCCTCCACCAGGCCCACCTCATCGGCCTGGGGAATCTGGCCGGTCGCCAGAGCAGCCTCCAAGGCCTGCACGACCAGGGCGTTGTTACCCTGGCGCTGCGCAATCGCTGCCCGCGTGCGCTCCACCAGCATGGTCTCGTAGGGCGTGAGGTTGGGCACCGCCGCGGCCAGCGCCACATTGCGCATGGCTTCATCAAGCTGCCCTTGGCCGAGCAGGGTCTGCGCGGCGTTGATCGGGGTGGCGAACTCGGCCCGCACGGTCTGGACAACCTGCAGTGCCGGTGACGCGCCGGGCGCGGGTGCAGGGGTCGCGGTCTGGGCAACCGAGGCCATCGAAGCCGAACCCAGGGCCAGGGCGCAGGTAAGGGCGGCGGCACGGCCGCGGGCCGCACGAAGTCTGAGCAGGAAGACGTGGTTCATGGTGGGTGCAGAACGGTGGTGGAACCGGCGGGATCCTCCGCAGGCGGGCGCGAGCATACCCGCCCGGTCAGGGGACCGGTTTCGGCGCGGTTTCAAATGGGCGGGCAGGTCGTGAACGGCACAGGCCCGCCTCGCAGCCTCCTAAGGCGGCAGCCATGTGGCGGACAATCCCGTTATGACCCTGACCGAGTTGCGCTACATCGTCGCCGTGGCGCGGGAGCGGCACTTTGGCCGCGCCGCCGAGGCGTGCTTCGTCTCCCAGCCCACGCTGAGCGTGGCGGTGAAGAAGCTCGAGGAGGAGCTGGACGTCAAGATCTTCGAGCGCGGCGGCAACGAGGTCAGCGTCACCCCGCTGGGCGAGGCCATCGTGCGCCAGGCGCAGGTGGTGATCGAGCAGGCTGCGGCGGTCAAGGAGATCGCCAAGAGCGGCAAGGACCCGCTGTCGGGCGCGCTCAAGCTGGGCATCATCTACACCATCGGGCCGTACCTGCTGCCCGACCTGGTGCGCCAGGCCATCGAGCGCGTGCCGCAGATGCCGCTGATGCTGCAAGAACACTTCACGGTCAAGCTGCTGGACATGCTGCGCAGCGGCGAGATCGACTGCGCCATCATGGCCGAGCCCTTCCCGGACACGGGCCTGGCGGTGGCGCCGCTGTACGACGAGCCCTTCATGGTGGCCGTGCCCAAGAGCCACCCGCTGGCCAAGCGCAAGAAGGTCAGCTCGCAAGAATTGAAGCAGGAGACCATGCTGCTGCTGGGCACCGGCCACTGCTTCCGAGACCAGGTGCTGGAGGTGTGCCCGGAGTTCGCGCGCTTTTCCAGCAACGCTGACGGCATTCGCAAGACCTTCGAGGGCTCCTCGCTGGAGACCATCAAACACATGGTGGCCTCGGGCATGGGCGTGACGGTGGTGCCGCAACTCAGCGTGCCACAGGGCGCACAGCCGCATGTGGCTTACCTGAAGTTCGAGCCCCCCGTGCCCACGCGGCGCGTGGTGCTGGCCTGGCGGCGCAGCTTCACGCGCTACGAGGCCATTGCGGCGCTGCGCAACGCGGTGTACGCGTGCGAATTGCCGGGCGTGAAGCGGCTGTCGTGAGCCCGGCCAGCGCGCGGATGATGCGGCTCGGATAATCCCGGGTTTTCCCAAGCGGCCGCCCGCCGCACCCACCATGTCCAGCCCCCTGCAGGCCCAGGTGCAACGCCGTCGCACCTTCGCCATCATTTCCCACCCCGACGCGGGCAAGACCACGCTCACGGAGAAGCTGCTGCTGTTCTCCGGCGCGATCCAGATCGCGGGCTCGGTGAAGGCGCGCAAGGCCTCGCGCCACGCCACGTCCGACTGGATGGAGATCGAGAAGCAGCGCGGCATCTCGGTAGCGTCTTCCGTCATGCAGATGGAGTACCGCGACTGCGTGATCAACCTGCTGGACACCCCGGGCCACCAGGACTTCTCCGAAGACACCTACCGCGTGCTCACGGCGGTGGACGCGGCGCTGATGGTGATCGACGCGGCCAACGGCGTGGAGCCGCAGACGCGGCGGCTGCTGCAGGTGTGCCGCGCGCGCAACACGCCCATCCTCACCTTCGTCAACAAGATGGACCGCGAGGTGCAGGAGCCGCTGACCCTGATGGACGAGATCGAGCGCGAACTCGGCATGGGTGTGGTGCCCTTCACCTGGCCGGTAGGCATGGCCAAGTTCTTTGGCGGCGTGCTGGATCTGCGCAAGCACCAGATGCGCGTGTTCTCCCCTGGCGAGGACCGTGCCACGCAGGACGACGAGATCATCGAGGGCCTGGACAACCCGCTGCTGGCGCAGCGCTTCGGCGCGGCTTTCGAGCAGGCTGCGGGCGAGGTGGAGCTGGTGCAGGAGGCGGCGCCCGGCTTTGACGAGGCCGCGTTCCTGGCCGGCCGGCAGACGCCCATGTTCTTCGGCTCGGCCATCAACAACTTCGGCGTGCGCGAGGTGCTGGACGCGCTGGTGGACCTGGCGCCCTCGCCTGGCGCCAAGCCGGCGATCCAGCGCACGGTGGCGCCCGAGGAGCCCAAGTTCACGGGCGTGGTGTTCAAGATCCAGGCCAACATGGACCCGGCGCACCGCGACCGCATCGCCTTCGTGCGCGTGGCCAGTGGGCGCTTCGAGCGCGGCATGCGCCTGAAGGTGGCACGCAGCGGCAAGGAAATTCGGCCCAACACGGTGGTGGCCTTCATGAGCCAGAAGCGTGAGCTGCTGGAGGAGGCCTTTGCCGGCGACATCATCGGCATCCCCAACCACGGCGTGCTGCAGCTGGGCGACACGCTCACCGAAGGCGAGGGCCTGCAATTCACCGGCCTGCCATTCTTCGCGCCCGAGATGTTCCGCTCGGTGGAGGTGGCCGACCCGCTGCGCACCAAGCAGTTGCGCGCGGGCTTGACCCAGCTGGGTGAGGAAGGCGCGATCCAGGTCTTCCGCCCGGTGGCGGGCAGCGTGCTGCTGCTGGGTGCCGTGGGCCAGCTGCAGTTCGAGGTGGTGGCGCACCGCCTGGAGCACGAATACGGCGTCAAGGCGCGCGTGATGCCGGCGCGCTACAACGTGGCACGCTGGGTCACGGCCGACACCGGCGACGGCCCAGCGGCCGATGAGCGCGAGTTGAAGCGCTTCATCGACGGCAACGCCCACCGCGTGGCGCTGGACGCGGTGGACGCACCCTGCGTGCTGCTGGAGTACGCGGGCGAGCTGCGCGCCATGCAGGACAACTGGCCCAAGATCCGCTTCCACGCCCTGCGTGAGCACGCCGGGCTGGTGTTCCAGAAGCAGCTCGAGGGCTAAGTCGGCTGCAACGGCGGGCGGCCAGGGCGGCCCGCGGCGTCGACGCAGACGCCATCCAAAGCCGGGCAAGCTCACCCGGCTGGCCGGCCCGCGGCTCAGGGCTTGGGCAGGATCACCTTGTCGATGACGTGGATCACACCGTTGCTGTTGAGCACGTCGGTGGCGGTGATGGCCGCCTTGCGCCCACGCTGGTCCGTGATCGCCAAGGTGGCGTCTACCGTGAGGGTCTCACCCTGCAAGGTCGTCACGGCCTTGCCCAGGGGCACATCGGCCTTCAGCACCACACCGCTCAGCACGTGATAGGTCAGCACCTTGACCAGCAAGGGCTTGTCCGCCAGCAGCTGTTCCTTCGTCAGGCCCAGCTCCGTCAGCAGCGCAGCAAAGGCCGCATTGGTCGGCGCAAAGACGGTGAACGGCCCCGGCTGCGACAGCGTGGCCGCAAGATCGGCGGCCACCACGGCCTCTACCAGGATGGAAAAGTCCGCGATCGACTGCGCCGTCTGCACGATCGTCTTGTCGGCCGGCAGCAGCACCTTGTCGACCAGGTGGACCACGCCATTGGTGGCCAGCACATCGGTGGTGGTGATCTTGGCCGTTCGGTTGCGCCCGTCGGTGATGACGACGTCGCCTGCGGCCGTGTCGATCTTGAAGAAGCCGCCCTGCAAGGTGGTGACGCCCTTGCCCAGCGCAATGTCGGCCTTCTTCACCTCGCCGGCAACGACGTGGTAGGTCAAGACCTGGGTCAGCAAGGGCTTGTCGGCCAGCAACTGCGCCTTGGTGATGCCCAACTCGGTGAGCAGGGCGGTAAAGGCAGCATCGGTGGGCGCGAACACCGTGAACGGGCCGGGCCCGGACAAGGCGCCGCCCAAGTCGGCTGCCGCAACGGCCTCAGCCAGCACCGTGAGGTTGGGGTTCGCCCCCGCAGTCTCCACCACATTGTCGCCAACGCTGCTGCCACAGGCGGCCAGAAAGGCCACGCCAAGGGCTGCGGTCCATTGCTTGAGTCTTCGGATCAAGATGCTTCTCCTCTTCAACAGGTCATTCAGGGGCCGGGCAAGGCACGAGTGACCTCCCCAGATATCGCTTGGACAGTTGACCGGAACGGGCTTGGAGGACGATGAGCAGCCTCAATACAGGCATTGAGACCCTCAGCATGGCGTCCGGATTGAACTGATGCCTTGATGCTGTTTTGATGCTATGCTGACTGCAGCATGCGCACTACGCTCAACCTTGCCGAAGACGCGCTCATCGCAGCGCAGACCTTGGCGCGCCGCCAGCAGATCTCTCTGGGCGACGCCGTCTCCGAGTTGGTGCGACGCGGGGCAAGCGCGCCGTCCACGCCCTTGCGCAGGGCCGCTGAAGTGCCCCCGCGCGGGCGCTTCGCGCTGCTGCCGCGTCGTGACGAGGTCGTGACGTCAGACCATATCCGCGCTCTGATGGAGCGCGAGGGCGTGTGAGCTCCTCCCTGGTCGAAGTGCGCGAACCTCCGCCGCGCAGGCCCTGGTCGCCGCCACGCGCGCTGCTGGACGTCAACGTCTGGATCGCGCTGCTGGACGATGCGCACCAGTTCTCCGAGGAGGCCAACGCCTTCATCGAGTCGCCCGAGGCCCGCATCGCCACCTGCCCGCTGGTGGAAAACGGCGTCATCCGCATCATGGCCATGCCCAGCTACAGCCGTGGCGGCGGCCTGCCGATGAGCTTGGTACGCCAGCGCTTGCAACAAGCCTGCGCAAGCCTGGACCACGCCTTCTGGCCTGACGACGTCTCGCTGCGCGACGACACTCTGGTGGACTTCTCTCGCGTGCAGGGGCACCAACAGGTGACCGACCTGTACCTGCTGGCCCTGGCCGTTCGCCACGGCGGACGCCTGGTCACCTTCGACCGCGCCGTGGCGCTCAGCAGCGTACGAGGGGCGAGACCTGAACACCTGCTGGTGCTGTGATGGGAAAGCCAGTCGATCCCTGATCCGTTTTACGCTAGCATGATCGATATGCAGACCGTCACCGTCTCCCCCAAGTTCCAGGTGGTCATACCCCTGGAGGTGCGCCGCCGCATGAAGATCGAGCCGGGCACCCAACTGATGGTCACCGCCTTCAATGGCAGCTTGAGGATGGTCCCGGTGGTACCGGCACGCGCGCTGCGGGGCATCGCGCGCGGTGTCTCGCCAGAGATCGAGCGCGAACCCGACCGCCAACTCTGAACATGGCCACTGCCGGCACCCGCAGATCGCCCGGTGATCGGGTGGTGCTCGACTCCTCCTGCTGGCTGGAGTACTTGGCCGACACACCCCGGGCCGACCTCTTTGCTGCTGCGGTAGAAGACCCGGGGGCGCTCGTGGTACCGGTGCTCACGGTCTGCGAGGTGGTGAAGAAACTGATGCGGGAGGCCGGCGAGGAAACCGCCACGGCTGCGCTGGCCCTGATGCAGCAGTCCGAGGTGGTGGACGTCGATCTGCCGCTCGCCATGGATGCGGCGCTCAACGGCCTGCCGCTGGCCGACAGCCTGATCTACGCCACGGCCCGCCTGCACGGTGCAGAGCTCTGGACCCAGGACGCGCATTTCGAGGGCCTTAGCGGCGTACGCTACTTCCCCAAGCCCTGATAGAACCAAGGCTCTCTGTCGTCCTTCGCGTACCGCCACCTCACCGTGCCCGCCCGCCTCGCGCTGTACCTCAACCTCATACGCTGGGACCGGCCGGCGGGGTGGCTGCTGCTGTTGTGGCCCTCGCTGGCAGCGCTGTGGATCGCGGCGGACGGGTTTCCCGGATGGCACCTGACGCTCGTCTTCGTGCTGGGCACCATCCTCATGCGCAGCGCCGGCTGCTGCGTCAACGACGTGGCCGACCGGGACTTCGACCGCCACGTCAAACGCACCGCCAACCGGCCGGTCACCTCCGGCGCGGTGTCGGTGAAGGAGGCGCTGGCCGTGGGCGCCGTGCTGGCACTGGCCGCCTTCGCGCTGGTGTTGACCACCAACCCGCCGACCATCCTGCTGTCCGTGGCCGCCCTGGCGGTCACGCTGGTCTACCCCTACGCCAAGCGTGTGGTCTCGATGCCGCAGGCGGTGCTGGGCGTGGCTTTCAGCTTCGGCATCCCGATGGCCTTCTCGGCCGCGCAAGGCGGCACCGCCTGGAGCCTGGCGGCGGTGAACGCCGCGGTGCCCTGGCAGGCCTGGGCGCTGCTGGTCTCCAACCTGTTTTGGGTGCTGGCCTACGACACCGAATACGCCATGGTCGACCGTGACGACGACCTGAGGATCGGCATGAAGACCTCGGCCATCACGTTGGGACGCTGGGACGTCGCCGCCGTGATGGGTTTTTACAGCGCCTACCTGGTGAGCTGGGCGCTGCTCGGGCGTGCGCTCGGTCTGGGGACGGTGTTCCTGCTGGGCATTGCCGCCGCGGCTGCCCAGGCCGCCTGGCACCACGCCATGATCCGTACCCGCTCGCGCGACGGCTGCTTCAAGGCCTTCCGACTCAACCACTGGTTGGGGTTTGCGGTGTTCGTCGGGGTGGCGCTGGACCTGGGGCTGCGCTGAGGGCCTGGTGCGGCTCCTGCGCCCTGCGGGTTTCCTTGGCCCTCAGGTGCCCGCCGCCTGATGCAAGATCGCGGGTTTTCCCATCTCTCCAGGAGCATCGACTCATGAAGTTCTCCCGCCGCCTCGTTCTGGCCGCCGCCGCCCTGGCCCTTGCCGGCACCGCCGCGCAAGCTCAGCAGTTCTTCCGCATCGGCACCGGCGGCACCGCCGGCACCTACTTTCCCGTGGGCGGCATGATCGCCAACACGGTCAGCCAGCCCGGCAAGATCGCCTCTACGGCCCAGGCCAGCGCCGGCTCGGTAGCCAACGTCAACGCCGTGGCCGCGGGCCAGCTGGAATCCGGCTTCTCGCAGGCCGACGTGGCCACCTGGGCCCACACGGGCACGGGCGTCTGGGAAGGCCGCCCGCCCGTCGCAGGCTTGCGCCTGATCGCCAACCTGTACCCCGAGAGCGTGCACATCGTGGCGCGCAAGGGTGCGGGCATCAAGACCGTGGCCGACCTGAAGGGCAAACGCGTGGCGCTGGACGAGCCCGGCTCGGGCACGCTGATCAACGCCCGCAGCATCCTGGCCGCCTACGGCCTGAAGGACTCGGACCTGCGCCCCGAGTACATCAAGCCCAACCAGGCCGGTGACAAGCTCAAGGACGGCTCGCTCGACGCCTTCTTCTTCACCGGCGGCTGGCCCGCAGGCGCGATCTCCGAGCTGGCCTCCGCCGGCGCCGGCATTGAGCTGGTGGCCATCGACGGCCCGCAAGCTGACGCCATCCGCAGGAGCTCGAGCTTCTTCGCGCCCGACACCATCCCGGCGGACACCTACAAGGGGGTGACCGCGGTGAAGACGCTGGCCGTGGGCGCCCAGTGGGTCACCAGCGACAAGGTCGACGCCAACCTCGTCTACGAGATCGTCAAGTCGCTGTACTCGGCCGACGGCCAGAAGGCCATGGGCGCCGGCCACGCCAAGGGCAAGTTCATCACCAAGGAGAACGCGGTGCAGGGCGCGGGCATCCCCTTCCACCCGGGCGCAGTGCGCTTCTACCGGGAAGCCGGCCTGCTGAAGTGAGCCCCTTGCGGGCATGAGACCACGGGCGGTCGCTGGGCCGCCCGTTTGCTTTTTCGAGACTCCCATGACCACCACCGCCCTGCCCGACGACAAGCAACTCCAGGAGCTGGAGCAGAAGTTCGACCCCGAGATGCGCTTTCGGCCGCTGGGCGTGGCGGCCACCACGCTGGTGGGCGGGCTGCTGATTGCGCTGTCGCTGTTCCACTACTACACGGCCGGCTTCGGGCTGCTGCAGGAGATCACCCACCGCGGCGTGCACCTGGCCCTGGTGCTGGGCCTGATCTTTCTGGTGTTTCCGCACCGTCAGGCACTCCTGAGCCGAGCTCAACCCTCCAGCCTGTGGACGCCAGGTGGCCTGCCCTGGTTCGATTGGGTGCTGGCTGGCGCGGTGGCGGCCTCGGTGCTCTACATCCCGTGGATCTTCCACGACCTGATGTTCCGGGTGGGCAACCCGCTGCCGCTGGACGTGGTGATGGGCACGGTGCTGATCGTGGCGCTGCTGGAGGCCACGCGGCGCAGCATGGGCTGGCCGCTGCCGGTCATCGCCATCGTGTTCATGGCCTACGCGCTGTTCGGACCCGCCTTTCCCGGCCTGCTCAAGCACGCGGGCTCGAGCTGGAGCCAGCTCATCAGCCACCAGTACCTCACCAGCCAAGGCATCTACGGCGTGGCCGTGGGGGTGGTGGCCACCTACGTCTTCCACTTCGTGTTGTTTGGCGTGCTGGCCACGCGCATCGGCTTGGGCCAGCTGTTCCTGGACGTGGCCTCGGCCGTGGCCGGGCGCTATGCCGGCGGGCCAGCCAAGGTCAGCGTGTTCGGCTCGGCCATGTTCGGCATGCTGTCGGGCTCGTCGGTGGCCAATGCGGTGACGGTGGGCTCGCTCACCATCCCGGCCATGATCCGTGTGGGCTACAAGCGCGAGTTCGCGGGCGCGGTGGAGGCTGCCGCCTCCACAGGCGGGCAGATCACGCCGCCAGTGCTGGGCGCGGCCGCCTTCCTGATGATCGAGTTCCTGTCGGTGCCGTACCAGACCATCATCGCGGCGGCGGCGGTGCCGGCCTTCATGCACTTCTTCGGCGTGTTCATGCAGGTGCACTTCGAGGCCAAGCGCTACGGCCTGCGCGGACTCACGCCCGAGGAAATGCCCAAGTTGCGCGAGTCTTTCGCGCAGCGCTGGCCCACGCTGATCCCGCTGGTGCTGCTGGTCTTCATCCTGGTGTCAGGCCGTACGCCTTACCTGGCGGCCTTCACCGGCATCACCTCCTGCGCCATCGTGGGCCTGACCACGCGCGTGGGCGGCAACACGGCGCGGCACTGGGGTCTGTTGGCGGGGCTGCACGCCCTGCTGCTGCTGATCGTGTTCGGCGGCTTTGAGAGCCAGGAAATCAAGCTCGCGATCTTCGCCGTGGGCGCAGTGGCCACACCCTTCCTGCTCAAGGCCCTCAAGGTGCAAGGCCGCATCGGCCTGCCCGTGCTGGTGGAAAGCCTGGGCACCGGGGCCAAGTATGCGCTGGCGGTCGGGGCGGCCGCGGCCACCGTGGGCATCGTGATCGGCGTGGTCACGCTCACGGGCGTGGGCTTCAAGTTGAGCACCATCATCACCGGGGCGGCGCAGGCCGTGGCAGGCGGGGTGGGCACGCTGATACCGGCCTCGCTGGCCGACCCCAAGACGCTGACGCTGCTGGTGGCCCTGATCATGACGGGCGTGGTGTGCATCCTGCTGGGCTGCGGCATCCCCACCACCGCCAACTACATCATCATGGTGACCGTGGCCGCCCCCACCCTCACCCTGCTGGGCGTGGAGCCGCTGGTGGCGCACTTCTTCGTCTTCTACTACGGGGTGCTGGCCGACATCACGCCGCCCGTGGCGCTGGCGGCCTACGCGGCCGCCGGGATGGCCGGCAGCGACCCGTTCAAGACCGGCAACACCGCCTTCCGCCTGGGCATGGCCAAGGTGCTGGTGCCCTTTGTGTTCGTGTTCTCGCCCAGCCTGCTGATCGTGGCCAAGGGCTTCACCCCCTACGACTTCACCGTCACCTTCGTGGGCTGCATCCTGGGCATCACGCTGCTCGCCGCCGCGCTGTCGAAGTTCTTCCTGGTGGAGATGACGCGCAGCGAGCAGCTGCTGTGCGGCGCCGCTGCACTGCTGATGATCGCCCCGGGCCTGACGCCCACCTTGATCGGCTGCGCGCTGGCAGTGCCGATGGTGATGCGGCATGTGGTGGCGGCGCGAAGACGCTGAGTAGGGCCACGCAGGACAACACTGCGGGCCCGTTCGGCTCCAGAATCGGGTACCGAGCCTTCGCACCTTCCCGACATCATGCTGGCCGCCCTGAGACTCCTGGCCGCTGCACTCCTGGCAGCACTGGTAGCGGCGTGCGGCGGAAGTTCCGGACCGGAGCCTCGACGGGTCCCCCTGGCCGTGAGCAGCGCCGCTGGGGCCTACGACCCTGACGACCTGTACCGCTTCTTCGTGGTTGCTTTTGGGGCGGCACCGGGAAGAACTTACCTGGCCCAGTTGCAGCAAGCCACCGATGCCGGCATGACGGTCCAGCAGATCGTCAACGTATTCACAACCAAGCCGCAGTTCCTCGAGATCTATCCGGCCTCCCTCAGCAACGAGGCCTTCGCTCAGAAGCTTGTCGACACTGTGGTGGGTGGCAGCGCGTCTGCGCAGGCCAAATCGCAAGCCGTGGGTGACATCGTGGCCGCGCTGACCCTGCCCGGGTGGACGCGCGGAGACATCACCTACGCCGTCTTCAGCAACCTGGCCAGCAAGCCGGCCAATGACCCGCAATGGGCGGCCACGGCCAAGAAGCTGGCCAGCCAAGTGAGCTACGCCAGGTACTACACCGAGACCCTGCAGGGGGACACCACCGAGGTGGCCCTGCTGCGCTCGGTGGTCAGTGCAGTCACGCAAGACTCACCCGTCACCCACGAGGCCATGGCGAAGTCCATCCCTTCGGCCATCGCTTCAGACATCGCCCGTTTCCTGGGGCAAGCTGCCTTCGCCGCCAACGACACCGAAATCGCCCGAGTGCAGTCCCTCGGGTACGGGGGATGGCTCGCGGAGCAATTCACCAGGCCCGGTTCACCGTCGCATTGGGATTGGATGGTGGCCAACGGCTACGCCATCACGGACAACTCATCCACATTTCGAGGCGTGGACAACACGCTTTGGCGCAAATTGATGACCTCGCCCGACGTGCTGCGCCAGCGCGTTGCGCTGGCCTACAGCGAGCTCTTCGTGGTGTCGATGAGCGGGCTGCCGGTGCGCTGGCGCGGCATGATGGCCGCGGCCTACATGGACCTGCTGACCCAAGGGGCCTTCGGCAACTTTCGCCAGCTTCTGGAAGACATCACGCTGTCGCCCGCGATGGGGGTCTACCTCAACATGCGGGGCAACCAGAAAGAGGACGCCAACACCGGCCGCCAGCCCGATGAAAACTACGCCCGTGAAGTGCTGCAGCTGTTCTCGATCGGACTGCACCAGCTCAACCTCGATGGCACGCCCAAGGCCGGGCCCGGGGGCCGCCCCATCGAGACCTACACCAACGCCGACATTGCCGGCCTGGCCAAGGTGTTGACCGGCTGGGACTACAGCAACCCCGACAGCCTGGACTATGCGTATGTACGGCGGCCTATGGCCTACTTCGCGTCGCGCCACTCGACTTCCGAGAAACGCTTCCTCGGGGTGAGCATCCCGGCCGGCAGCACGGACGGTCCGGGCGACCTGAAGAAGGCGCTGGACTCGATCTTCCAGCATCCGAACGTCGGGCCCTTCATCGGGCGACAGCTGATCCAGCGGCTGGTCACTAGCAACCCCAGCCCGACGTATGTGTCCCGTGTGGCCAGCGCCTTCAATGACAACGGGGCGGGCGTGCGGGGCGACATGCGCGCGGTGATCAAGGCCATCCTGACCGATGCGGAAGCCCGCAACGTCCCGTCGTCAGACCGCGCTGGCCGCCTGGTGGAGCCCATCGTCCGCCTGATCGCCTGGGCCCGTGTGTTCGGCGTGACCACCCCCACAGGTGCCTGGACCGTCGGAGACCACTCGGACGCCTCCACGCGGCTGGGCCAAAGCCCGCTGCGCAGTTCTTCGGTGTTCAACTTCTTCCGGCCGGGCTACGTACCCCCCAACACTGCACTGGGCGCGGCGGGCCTGGTGGCACCTGAGCTCCAGATCACCCATGAGACCTCGGTCATTGGCTACGCCAACTACATGCAGACCGTCATCCAGAGCGGCATCGGTGACATCGATGCAGACTACACCGCCCTGCGGGCCGTGGCTGGCGACGCAGCCGCGCTGCTGGACAAGGTGGCCCTGTGGTTTGCAGGCGGACAGATCAGCCCAGCGACACGGGAAGCCATCATCACGGCTGTCGGATCCATGCCAGCCGTCACGGAGGCCCACCGATCCAACCGCATCTACGCCACCGTGCTGCTGGTGATGACCTGTCCAGAATTCCTCGTCCAGAAATAGGGGATCGACCATGGGGCGCCTCATACTCACCCACGCACCACGCGCAGTGCAGGGCAGCAGCGGCTTGGCGCGACGGGAGTTCATGCGCCGCAGCGTCGCACTGGCCGCCGCGGGCTCGGCCATGCCGTGGGCCCTGAACCTGTCCCTGGTGGCCGAGGCGGCAGCGGCGAATTCCGTTTCGGACTACAAGGCCCTGGTCTGCGTCTTCCTCTACGGGGGCAACGACTGCTGCAACACGGTCATCCCCTACGACCAGACCCACTACAACCTGTATGCACGGATCCGAACCGGCATCGCCCTGGAACGCGCCACCTTGCTGCCTCTGACCTCGACGGTGGGTCTGCCCAGCGGCCGACAGATGGCATTGGCACCTCAGATGCCGGGGCTGCAATCGCTGTTCGATGCGGGGCGATGCGCCGTCCAGCTCAATGTCGGCCCGCT